>JAIRUF010000011.1 GCA_031254555.1 Oscillospiraceae bacterium
GAATAGCGCCTTTTTACTCTGATAAATACTCCAAGATAGGCTTTCAGGTATGCGAGCTTTACGATGATGAATATCTCTTGGAGAAAATAGACAGGGTGCTAGAGATTAAAAATCTGATCCTTAAACACGTATATAACAAACCAGAGCTTGATCCAAAAGAAATATTTAATATCCTTGTCAGCTACAGGGAGAAGATAAGGCCGTTTGTTTGTGACACCGCAAAATACATACGCAAAGCTATAAATGAGAATAAAACAATACTGCTTGAAGGTCAGCTCGGCTCGCTTCGGGATCCGGACGCAGGCATTTATCCAATGGTCACGTCATCGCATACGGTTGCCGCATTCGGCGCTGTAGGCTCAGGGATACATCCTTATGATATCAAGGATATTGTGGCTGTGACCAAAGCGTATTCAAGCTGTGTGGGAACGGGCGAGTTCGTCAGTGAGTTGTTTGGAGATCAAGCAGACGAAATGAGACGGCACGGAGGAGACGCAGGCGAATATGGTGCTACAACAGGCAGGCCGCGCCGAATGGGCTGGTTTGACTGTGTGGCGACCAGATACGGGTGTTTAGTTCAGGGCGCAACTCAGGTTGTGTTAACCGCTGTGGACTGCCTTTCATATTTAGATGAGATAAAGCTTTGCACAGGCTATGAGATAGACGGAGAAATTACAAGGGACTTCCCCGTTACCCCCAAGCTTAAAAAGGCAAAGCCCGTATATAAAACTTTTAAAGGCTGGAAGACAGACATAAGGGGTATCAAGGAGTTTGATAAACTTCCGAAAGAGGCACAGGATTATGTAAAATTTATTGAAAAGGAAATAGAGGTTCCGATAACGATGGTTTCAAACGGGCCTAAAAGGGACGAAATAATAATCAGATAACAAGGGGTTTTAAAGTATGTATGAATCCATATTGGTGCTGGATTTTGGAGGACAGTATAATCAGCTTATTGCGCGCTGTGTGCGTGAAAATAATGTGCATGCGGAGATTTTGCCGTACTCGACTCCGATGGAGACAATTAAGGAAAAGGGATACAAGGGCATAATTTTTACAGGCGGACCCAACAGCGTATATGACGACAGCTCCCCTAAGTGCAGCAGTGAGATATTAGAACTCGGCATACCTGTCCTTGGAATATGCTATGGAGCGCAGCTTATAACATATATGGAAAGCGGCAAGATAGGCGCCGCTTTTAACAACAGCGAGTATGGATCTGTACGGCTTCGTGTAAAAGAAGAAAACAGCGGACTTTTTAAGGGAATCCCAGAAGACAGCGACTGCTGGATGAGCCATACAGATTTTATCAGTGTTAAACCGGAAGGGTATGAGATAACGGCTTGCACAGAAAATTGCCCTGTCGCAGCTATGGAGAACAAAGAAAAGAACATATATGCCGTGCAGTTTCATCCCGAGGTTACGCACACGCAACACGGCAGATTGATGCTTAAAAATTTTTTGTTTGATATATGCAAGTGTGCCGGGAACTGGGTCATATCCGAATTTGTAAGTCAAACCATAGAAAAATACAGGCAGCAGCTCTCGGGCAGCAAGGTTCTGTGTGCTCTTTCAGGCGGTGTCGACAGTTCGGTCGCAGCGCTGATACTGCACAAGGCGATAGGTAAAAATCTAACTTGCATATTTGTTGACCACGGCCTTTTGAGGCAGGATGAGGGCGACACAGTTGAACGGATATTCAAACAGCAGTTTGACATGAACTTGATAAGGGTAAACGTGCAGGATAGGTTTTTAAATAAGCTTGAGGGAATCACAGATCCTGAACGCAAGAGAAAAATTATCGGCGAGGAATTCATAAGGGTTTTTGAAGAAGAATCCCAAAAACTGGGTAAGATGGATTATCTGGTTCAGGGAACTATTTATCCGGACATAATTGAAAGTGGGGCAGGGGACGCCAGTGTCATAAAAAGTCATCACAATGTTGGCGGGATTCCTGAAGATGTTGACTTTAAAGGCATATTAGAACCGCTCCGGGATCTTTTTAAAGACGAGGTAAGAAAAGCTGGGACAGAGCTTGGAATCCCACATGACCTTGTTTGGCGTCAGCCATTCCCAGGCCCCGGCCTGGCTGTCAGGGTAATGGGAGATATAACAAGGGAAAAACTGGACATACTTCGCAAGACCGACGCTATTTTCAGAGAAGAGATTGAAAATGCCGGACTTCATAGAGATATAAGCCAATATTTTACGGTTCTTACAAATATAAAAAGCGTTGGCGTTATGGGAGATGCCAGGACTTACGATTATACAATAGCGCTGAGAGCGGTTGTAACATCAGACTTTATGACCGCGCAATGGGCAAAAATTCCGTTTGAGGTTTTAGCGTCTGTGTCCAGCCGGATAACCAATGAAGTCAAGAATGTAAATAGAATTGTTTATGATGTAACGACAAAACCTCCGGCGACAATCGAGTGGGAGTGACCTTTTGCATTTCACAAATTTTCATAACCTCTCATAAATCCTTATAACACGGCGTTTCTTGCAGATTGAAATTGCGTAACTTTTCAGCAAAAAGCATTTGTACACAAATATTTGCAAATCTTTTTGAGTACATTTTTGTGTACACGAATACCCAAACAGAGGCAACGTCATAATAACAACGTAAATATCAAACCACAGTGACTAAAGTGACTTTATTGACTAAAAGCCCCTGCCTTAATCGGCAAGGGCTTATTTTTATGTGTTTATTTATTCTACGGGCCGGAGCGGAGCGGGACTATTGCCGGGCTTGCGAACGAAGCACCTACAATGTCCATAGCGGCGGAGCGGCGTTCGGCGAAGCTATGCGCGTAATGTTTGCTTATAATTTCTATCGTGTCCCCCGCGAGGGCGGCAACATTAGCCACGTCAACCCCACTCGATGTTGGATTATAAAAAAGAACAGCGGTTAGAGAAAGTGGTGGAACTTGAGGATAAACTTGCTGACAAAAAATTGGAGTTTAGCACGATTGCTAAGAGAATTATGACTTTAGATAAAGCGAAAGAATCTATGCAAGGTGATTATTACTTACCGGATCTTGCCTTGCCGGAGGACACAGAAACACGGTCAATCGGGATTTACGGCAAACGGCATGGTCGCTATCTAAAAAATCACAGGAAAGTAGTTTACACGCAATTCCTAACTTCCTGCAGGTTAAAATCATACCTTGCCGACATTGACAAGCAAGTGTGAGAACGGTTTTTGAATTGCTGATTAAACAAATGGCTGAGAAATAAAATGTAACGGAAAAATTAAAGTCAGAAAATCAAATAAAGTGGGTGGGCAAAATGAATAATATCCGAGTAAGAGCAAAGGGAATCGTATTGCAAGAAATTATTTATTAATAACCCATCAAAAACACGACTATCGGGTGAAAAATCCTATAGTCGCGTTTATTTTACACAAACTTTACATAAACTATACCTAACCATGCTTTTGTATTTTTCAATCATGACTTATACTTATGGCATAAAAATAAAAAGGAGTTTTTAAATTATGAAAAAAATCACAGGTTTTCTTATGGTGGTCTTGACTATAGCAACACTTTTTACAGGATGCGGCAAAACTGACGGCAACACGAACAGAGACACTGCTGATTTAAACGGAGTGATAAAAACAGGCGGTTCAACTTCTGTCGAAAAAGTTATGAACGCTCTCATCTATCAATTCCAGGATGACAACAAAGATGTAACCATAAATTACGAGCAGAACGGTTCCGGCGACGGCATCAAAAACACAATTTCTGGTATTTACGAAATCGGTCATTCAAGCCGCGAACTTAAAACGGACGGGTCAGAGGACGGTCTTGACGCAAAGGCATATGCCATTGACGGTATCGCAATCGTCGTCAATAAAGATAACGGTGTGGACAATCTGACAAAAGCACAAATCAAGGACATTTACACGGGTAAAATCACCAACTG
>JAIRUF010000057.1 GCA_031254555.1 Oscillospiraceae bacterium
GTATAAAGCAAAATCTATTTTAATCTATCGTCTTTATCCCCAGTTCTAAAAGCTGTTCTTTGTCCACCTTAGACGGGCACTGCGTCATGGGTTCGGTTGCGTTTTGCAGTTTGGGGAAAGCCACTACGTCCCTTAACGTTTCACATCCAATCATCTGCATGACGAGTCGGTCAAGCCCTATGCCCATTCCGCCGTGAGGCGGCGCACCATACTTAAACGCCTCCAGCAAAAAGCCAAACTTCTCGCTTGCCTCCTCCTGCGATAGACCCAACAGGTCAAATATCCTGCTTTGCAGTTTAGGGTCAGTTATTCTGATTGAACCGCTGGAGAGCTCTATTCCATTGAGCACAAGGTCATACGCCTTTGCCCTGACACGCGCTTT
The DNA here is from genome assembly GCA_031254555.1 of Oscillospiraceae bacterium. Taxonomy (GTDB): domain Bacteria; phylum Bacillota; class Clostridia; order Oscillospirales; family Acutalibacteraceae; genus RZYX01. Next base: position 383 of record JAIRUF010000057.1, read on the forward strand.
GTCTGTTTCAAGGTATTCCAAACACTCATCCATCGGCGATGTAAATGGATGGTGCATTGCCACATACTGACCCTGTTCCTCATCATAGTCAAAAAACGGGAACTGGGTTATCCACAAAAAATTGTAACCACGCCCTACTATTTCAATCTTTTTGGCAACCTCTAAACGCAGTGCTCCAAGAGTTTTGAGCACATGCGAATTATTGGCGTCCCCGATTATAAAAACAACGTCGCCAGTATCGGCTCCCGCTTTTTCAATGATGCCTGACATCTCATCGTCTGATACAAACTTGCCGAATGACGAGGTTACAGACTCGTCTGTAAGCCTTATCCATGCAAGACCCTTGGCCCCGATGCCTTTGACAAAATCTGTCAGCTTGTCTATCTCCTTGCGGCTGAGTTTTAACCCCGCGCCTTTTGCGGTTATCCCCCTAACGCTTCCGCCCGATTCTACAGCTGATTTAAACACCGAAAACCCGCTGTCCCGTACTATATCAGTTAAATCATACAGTTTCATTTCAAACCTTGTATCCGGCTTGTCCGAACCGTACATCTCCATTGCCTCACTAAACGTAAGCCTTGGAAGCGGAAGAGTTATATCAGCGTCTATTGCCTCTTTAAACAATCTTTTTATATATCTTTCAACAACATCGAGCACGTCCTGTGTGTCCACAAAAGACATCTCCAGGTCTATTTGCGTAAACTCCGGCTGACGGTCCGCGCGCAGGTCCTCATCGCGGAAACATCGCGCTATCTGCATATACTTATCAAACCCGGCCACCATTGAAAGCTGCTTATAGAGCTGAGGCGACTGAGGCAAAGCATAAAAGCTGCCGTTGTGCATCCTGCTGGGAACAAGAAAATCTCTGGCTCCTTCAGGAGTGGACTTTATAAGCATTGGGGTCTCTATCTCTATAAACCCTTCTTCATCAAAAAAATCTCTGGTTATCTTAACTATTTTGTGCCTTAAAAGCATATTGCCTGAAAGGTCCGGGCGGCGAAGGTCCAAATATCTGTATTTAAGCCTTACAGCCTCGCTTGTCTGTGAGTTCTGTGCGATTTCAAAAGGGGGAGTCTCACTTTGGGACAGCACGCGAAGTTCGGTCACTTCAACTTCAACATCACCTGTCGGTAAATCGCTGTTTTTAGCTGCCCTTTCCCTTACAGTCCCCCTTGCCATAAGGACAAACTCACTTCTCACCGCAAACGCTTTTTCAAATATACCTTTATCTGTACTGTCATCAAAGGCGAGCTGAAGGACGCCTGTCCTGTCCCTTAAATCTATAAATATAAGCGCTCCCAAATCTCTTTGCTTTGCCGCCCAGCCGCAAACCGTGACCTCTTTTCCTATGTCAGATTTGCGCAGTTCACCGCAGTAATGAGTCCTTTTAAGCCCCGACATCAAATCCATTATAAGTTACCTCCCAAAAGTGAGCCTAAATCTATCCCGTCAAAGTTCGAGTCAAGCGAGAGTTTTTCAACTGTGTCCTGCATAGCTATAGACGAAAAATCGTCCGCAATGCTCTCCACCTTTATGTCCTGAAGATCTCCGGTCTCCATATTTTTAAGCTTGGCCTGCCCGCTTTTTATTTCATCGTCACCGATGACCACCGTATAAAGCGCCCCTATTTTCCCTGCATATTTCATCTGAGCTTTAATGGATCGCCCGACTACGTCAAACAGCACAAACACTCCCTCGCTTCTGAGATCTGCCGCTATTTGTGCCGCCTTTAAAGATGCCTTCTCCCCTGTTGTGGCAATATACAGGTTACAGTTCTCTTCACGCGGAAGTTCTATATTTTGGGCGTCAATTAAAAGCATAAGCCTTTCCATGCCCATTGCAAACCCCAGCGAGGGTGTGTGCACACCTCCGATTTCTTCTGCAAGGCCGTCATACCTGCCGCCGCCGCAAACGGTGCCCTGTGCCCCTATTTCGTCCGACACAAACTCAAACACGGTTTTGGTGTAATAGTCAAGGCCACGCACTATTGACGGATTGATTTCATATTCAATGCACATCTCTTTTAAATATTTCTGAACGATGTCAAAGTGATCGTTGCAGGCCTCGCACAGATAATCAATCATTTTGGGCGCGTCTTTTGCAATCTGTGAGCACACCGGACTTTTACAGTCTAAAATTCTCATTGGATTTTTTTGCAGCCTGTCTACACAGGTGCCGCAAAGTTCACTTTGCTCGATCTTAAAATAATCTTTTAGAGCTCTGTGATATTTCTCCCTACACTGCGGGCATCCTATCGAATTGAGCTGCAAACTCAGATTTTTTATTCCCAAAAAATCAAACACTTCGTTTGCCAAACCTATAATTTCAGCGTCTGCCGCCGGACTTTCGGTGCCAAAACTTTCCGCTCCAAACTGATGGAACTCACGCAGACGGCCTGCCTGAGGCTTCTCGTATCTGTAACAGGAGGTAAAATAAAAAACTTTTTGCGGCATTGGTTCATTGTACAGGCCGTGCTCTAAAAATGCCCGCATTGCCCCTGCCGTCCCCTCCGGACGAAGAGTTATGGAGCGTCCTGCCCTATCCTCAAACGTATACATCTCCTTTTGGACTACATCTGTTGTGCTTCCCACTGAACGTGAAAACAGTTCGGTATACTCAAACACAGGGGTACGAATTTCCCCAAATCCATATTTTATTGCTATGTCCGCTATTGTCTGCTCTAAAAAACGTATTTTATAACTGTCCCGCGGAAGTGTATCCTGTGTGCCTTTAACCGCCTGTATATCGATTGCCATTTACATAACCTCCTGCGCGCTTGGCAATATTTTATTTTAACCCCTAAATTATATACAATTAAGTTAACTTTGTAAATAAGGACAAAAATAAAAAAAGCAGGGATAAAACCCTGCTATAGTTTTCGTCTATTTGGGATTAACAATATCTCGCCAGTCTAAATCGCCCCTGTCAAGAGAGTGTATAAGGGCCTCCGCCGTGGCTATGTTTGTGGCTATGGGAATGTTATGGACATTGCAAAGCCTTATGAGGTTGGCCTCATTGGGTTCATGCGGCTTTGGATTAAGCGGGTCCCCAAACATGAGGAGAAGGTCTATCTCGTTACAGGCTATGCGCGCGGCTATTTGTTGCTCTCCGCCCTGTGCTCCGCTTAAAAATTTTTGTATCTCCAAGCCCG
>JAIRUF010000088.1 GCA_031254555.1 Oscillospiraceae bacterium
TTTCGGTTCCCATAGATGACGAGGTAATTGATATAAGCTTTGATATTCAGTATGGTGATAATTTTCAAAAGGGAGTAGATATTGGATACGCAAAAAGCAGCGGTACGCAAAGCGGTTACTCTATAATCAAGGCGCAGAAAAACGTGCTGGAGATAATGCGAACAGAAGTAATAGGGGATAATGGGAATGCTGCTGCGGCTATTTTAAAAAGCGCTTTGTCGTGGATGTATAATTCTTTTTTAAGAATTTTAGGGTATTTTCTTTTGCCCACTTTTTTTGTAGACGCCCTTATGGCAAGATTCAGCCTTACAAAATACAGCGCTAAAATTGCGTCAAGTGAAGGCGTTACATTTTATTTGGATCATGTGCGGATGAGGTTTGAGGCAGTGACCAAGCAGGAGCTGGGGCGCAGCCATACAAAAAAGCAGTTTGCTATAAATATAAACAGGCTGCTTTCCAAGCTAAAAGTGAGGGTGAATAGGGTTGCTTTTTTCTCTAACAGGAGGGGGGATTTAAGCGGAAATTTTGAACATATATACGACTGTTTAAAAGACGGAGATATGGACCTTAGAACCCTGCTGACCCCTGTTCCTTATCACAGAATGAGTTATAGTGAGATATTCAAGTTTGTATATTTATATAACACGTCAAAGGTTATTTTGATAGATGACTTTTATGAGCTCACAAGCATTGTAAAAAAGAAGCCGGAGGTAAAACTCATCCAGGTATGGCATGCGTGCGGGGCGTTTAAAACTTTTGGATTCTCAAGGCTGGGCAAACCGGGCGGACCAAGGCAGCTTACCCCTCACCACAGATGCTATGACTATGCGTTAGTTAGCGCACAGCGCATAAGCCGCTTTTATGCAGAGGGTTTTGGGATACCGATAAACAGGGTGGTGGCCGCCGGAGTTCCAAGGACCGATGTATTTTTCAGCGATGAGTACAGAAAAGAAAAAATTGAAGACTTTTATAGAAAGTATCCAAAACTTAAAAATAAAAAGATAATGCTGTTTGCACCTACATTTAGAGGAAACGGCAGACTGACCGGATATTATCCGGCCGATAGGTTTGACTTAAAAACCGTGTATGAGGGGGCAAACGGTCAATACGCTATAATAGTAAAATTGCATCCGTTTATAAAAGACAGCTTTATAATCCCGCCGGAATATAAAGATTATATACTGGACTTCTCAGACGAATCAGAGATAAATGATATTTTGTTTGTAACAGACTTGCTGGTAAGCGACTATTCGTCAGTTATATTTGAGGCGTCCTTGTTGAATATACCTATGATTTTTTATGCGTTTGATTTAAATGAGTATATCGCGACAAGGGATTTTTACTATGAGTACAAAGATTTTTTGCCGGGTAAACTCGTATACGACATGGATGAGCTTTTAAGAGCTATAAATACATCTGACTTTGAAACCGAAAAAATCGATGAGTTTAAGTCAACGTTTTTTGATGATTTGGATGGAAAGTCATCAAGCCGAGCGGCAAAGCTTATAAAAGACATTATAAATTAGGATAATTGGATCAGAATTACAATCGATCAGTTAAATAAAGCTGGCAAAGGGTAAACCTTTGCCAGCTTTATTTCGCTAAATTATGTTTTCTTTATTATCATATCCGCTATCCTGTCCGTTGAGTGGCCGTCGCAAGCACTCATAAAATCATCTTTAAAATGTTTAAGTTTTTGTGAACTGCTGATGCCGGCGTTTAACACAGCGTCTATCAAAGCGGGAGTGTCATTCACTATTTTGCCCGGCACAAATTCTTTGTACTCGTAATAAAAGCTGCGCTGCTCTTCATATTCCTCAAGATCATACGCGTAAAAAATCATAGGTCTTTGTAAAAGGGAGTACTCAAAAATCACCGAAGAATAATCACTTATCAAAATATCGGCAGAGCATAAAAGGGAAGATATATCGAAGGAAGATCTTATTACAAAATCAGATAATTCATCGTCTTTGTGCGTGTGCTGCTCTATAAACGGATGAAGCTTTACAATAAAAACATAGCTCTCCCCCAAAAACTCTTTTAAAAGCCTGTAATCAAGCGGATCATCAAAGCGGGCAGACTTTAAATCTGATCCCCTGAAAGTGGGTGCATAAAGGATTATTTTTCGGTTGCCTAAATTCGGGATGGATTCCCTGACGGATTTTGTGCGAGTCAAGACAAAGCCATCGTCAAAAAAAGCATCTGTTCGCGGAACACCAATCGCTTTTATTATTGATTCATCGCAGTTAAACGCGTCGGCATAGTGAGGTATAACCGAGTCTGAAGACACACATACGCGGGAGTAGCAATTGTGCAGAGGATACCTCTTAAGTGCTTTGCGGTCTGCTCCCCAACTTTTCAAAGCGGTTGAATAACCCCATTTTTTAAAAGCTCCGCATGCATGCCAAAGCTGTATAACCTGTGTGCGTGAGCGCGGTTTACAGGAAAACGCAGGGAGGTAACTGTCAGTCAGCAAAAGGGTTGAACACCGTGCGTAATACCAGCAAAATTTCAGATGGATTATAGATGTTTTAATGTGATCATAAATTTTGTTATAGCTCTTAGGGGCAGCAAAGAAAAATTTGAATTTATAACCGCCGTGTTTTGTCAAAGCGTTATATACGCACTCCATATTATCTGTCATCGAGCAGTTGTATGAATCGGCAAAGATTACAAGCTTTTCATCGACAGGGAAAATACAGCTAAGGGTAAACACTGCACGCCAAAGCACATGGTATTTAAAAAAACGCAGCAAACTTTTTATTCCTAAAATTATTTTGCCCATATAAACACCCCCGTGCTTTGGTACGAATTTGATGTTTATTATACTGTTTTTTAGTTTTAACGTCAATTGATGTAGAATAATAAAGGAAATATTTGGTTGATTTATATTTTTTATTAAGATACAATTTAATCATAGGATTATATTGAAAAAGCGGAGGGTTAAAAAATGGAGAAGTGTAAAAACTGCGGAGCGGATCTGCAGGAATTTCAGCAGTTCTGTATGCAGTGCGGTACGCCGGTACAGGAACAAGAAGATACAGAAACGGATGATATAATTTTAATACAGGATGAAAATGAAGAAACCGACTGGAAGGAAGAAATTACTCAAGAGCCCCAAGGAGATGACATAGAGAGCTTTGAGCAGGACAGTAGCATAAGAGCACAAGAGCAAAGTGAGGATAAAATCGGACAGGACATCGTAGTTATAAGTGACACTCAAAAAATACCCGCAGTTGATACATATACCAATGCTCATATGCCGGTAAATTACACAACCGCGCCAGCGGAGCCCGAAGGTAAAACAAAAAATGATGTAATAAGCGTAGGCGGTTATATTTTAAGTCTTTTCGTTTTAGGTATACCCGTTATAGGACTTATTGTAGCTATTATATGGACTGTGGGAGGATCTAAAAATCAAAACAGGGTAAACCTGGCAAAGGCGTATTTAGTTTTCTTTTTAATTGTTTTAGTGATCTCACTCGCCCTAAGTGTTTCTTACGCGTTTTTGGGGGACAGGATAAACAATGCGCTTTATAATTATTTAGATAGTGAAATGGGTGGATTTTTAAGCGAAAACAAGATAGAGAGCATAGAGGACTTTTTAAGGATGTACTATCAAAATGAGGAAAAAGAAAAAAACAATCTGACGGACAACAACAATTCTGCAGATATAAAAGATCCGAATGATAAAACCCGGTCAAATCAGGACGATTCAGCAGGCGACAACGCGTCGCCAGACGGTACGATTGCGCCTACAGTAAGATTGCCAAGTACTATATAGGTTTAATAAAGACAGGGAGTGTAACTAAAGGAGTGAGAAAGAGATGGCAAAATGTAACAATTGCAAAAGTGATATAGAGGATATCGCTAAATTTTGTCCTTACTGCGGTGCTGTTATAGATAATGAAGTAGGCAGTGAGCCCGAAGACAGCGGACAAAAACCAAATCCGCCACCTGATCAGAATGATAGCGGTCAGCAGGAACCTAAAAAAACCAAGAAACCAAATGAAAAAACATCAAACGATAAAAATCAGTTTAACGCAGAGAAGATAGGGAACTTTATAAATGATTTAAATAACACGGCAGACAGTACATCCGATTTTGAAAAAGATGATATTGAGAAAAATAAGTTGATTGCTATTTTTTCTTATCTGTCGATTCTGGTAATAATACCGCTCTTCGCAAGGCCAAGCTCTAAATTTGTACGATTTCACGCATCTCAGGGGTTAAATCTTCTCTTAACACAGATTCTCTTCTCAATTATAAGATGGGCCGTTACCGGAGTTTTCGATGGTATATCCGGCTTTTTAGGAGGCATTGTATCGAGTATTTTTGGAGTGATAAGTCTTGTGTTTATCGTATTTATTATTTTAGGGATAATGAATGTTGTCCAGGGGCGTGCAAAAGAGCTTCCGTTAATTGGGGGGTTCAGAATACTTAATTGATTACATATTAAAAAAAGACCTGTAGATAACTGCGGGTCTTTTTGCGTTTTTTGACTTTTAGAACTTTCCGATGACAGTGTTTATCAACCACACAAAAACCAGGTTTTAAAAACCGGATTTAAACAGTGCATCTATACTTTGCCTATAAGAAGGTAATCTGTACTTACATCAAAAAAAGCCGATATTTTAACCACCTCGGATACACAAGGCTCTATGTGTCCGTTTATAATTCTGTAAAGACGTTTAGGTTCAATTTTAAGGCAGGCACAAAGAGTGTCTTCATCGATTTTAAAAATATGCATCAAACGCGTAATGCGTCCGCCAACGCTTGATGGCATTGATGCCTTTGCGGCGTTTAGCGCCATAGCGTTTCTGATAGCTATTGGAATAACGCTGCTGCTATAAGTGTTATTTTGATATTTGATAACATATTTAAGGTTTGAATAAATTTTATGGTTAACGGTTTCAAGCCTGCGTAAAACAGTTGAACGATGAACGCCTGTTTCGCTTGCGATTTGGCTCAAACTAAAAGATTTGAAGTAATAAAGAGTCACAATTTGTAATTCGATCTGAGTCAATTCATTTTTTAACACGTCTTCCAGAAGGGCCGCTGTGTCAATTTCCCTTTTTCTTTCAATGTATTCAACAGGGGATTCAAACTTTGATTCCTCCCAGTTTTGATATGCTTTTTTAGAGATTTTTATTTCATCGCTGTACATCTCAAATCTCAATGAGCTATGCGTTTTCATATAAATCAACTCCACATAGTTTTTATTACCTTGATAATTTAAAGCATTTTCATATATAATAATAGAGTATCAAGAATTATAATTTAAAAACAGGAGGCAGAACCATGTTGATTTTTGCAATAGTAATAGCAGCTTTAATAGTAATTTTCGCATTTTGGGTAATATCCGCACAGAGGAGTTTAATAGGTCTTGATGAGCTGTGCGGAAACGCGCTTTCGCAGATAGGTGTTCAGCAAAACAGCAGATGGGACGCGTTGACGGCTCTTGCTGATTTGACTAAACAGTATTCAGCGCATGAATATAAAACGCTTATGAGTGTAATAGGAGAAAGAAAAACCATTAACTCAAACAGTACCGCGCAGGAGACTCAGGAGCAGGAAAACATGATAACACAGGCGATGGGCAGGCTTTTAGCTGTGGCCGAAGCATATCCGGACCTCAAAGCCAATCAGACATATCTCGACACAATGGGAAGCGTTCGCCAGTATGAGGACAATGTACGCCGCAGCAGAATGGTGTACAACGATACGGTCACAAAATTTAATAAGTCAGTACGTCAGATACCGACAAATTTAATAGCCGGTATTCTTGGCTTTAAAAAGCGCGACTATTTGGAGACGCCGGATTCCAAATCCGATATGCCGTCGATGTCATAAACGGAGAAAAATTTATGAAAATAAAAGTATTAAAAGTCATGATGGCAGTGCTTTTAATTATTCTATTGGTTCCGACAGCAGCGTCTGCCTCAGGTCAAGAGATAAAAAGTATTGATATAACAGTTCGGCTTGACGACGACGGTACAGCATATATAACGCAGGTTTGGGACGCTGTTATCACGTCAGGCACTGAAGGCTATATAGTACAGGGCAATCTTGGCGATATTGAGATAAAGGACTTTTCCGTAAAAGACGGCAATGGCAATGTTTTTAAAAATATAGGCCAGTGGGATGTGAATAAAAGCCTGCAGGAAAAGGCGGGCAAATACGGCATATTAAGTAAGGGAGGCGGAGAGTATGAGCTGTGCTGGGGAATAGGCAGCTATGGAGCACATACTTTTATCATCTCTTATACAATGACCAATTTTGTAAAGCAGTATTCTGACGCGGCCGGATTTAATCATCGTTTAATAAATGAAGAACTGTCCGCCAATGTAAAGGAAGCCAAAGTTACCGTGTACAAGGACGGTGTTTCATTCAGCAAGGAGAACAGCGGTATATGGTCCTTTGGGTTTGACGGAACTCAAAACTTTACGGATGACGGTAAAATTGTGGCTCAGTCAAACTCAGAGTTTAGCAGTGGCAACTACCTCAACCTTTTAGTGCGGTTTGAAAATGGGATTTTTACACCGACAAGCGTACATGATAGCACCTCGTTTGAAGAGGTAAAGGATAGAGCCTTTGAGGGCAGTGATTATGAAAGTTATGAAGGTGAAAATACAGGCGGCCATGGCAATAATATATCTACATTTTTTGGCGGTATAATTATAATACCTATCGGATTTTTCTTATTTGTAATTAATAGGATAAATAAAAACAGAAAAGGTATATCAAGCGGCGGACTTAACTCTTCATCTGTTCGGCTTACAAAAAAACAGATTGCAAATATTGATTACAGCCGTGATATTCCGTTTGACGGCAGTTTGCTTGCTTCGTTTAAAGCCTTTGACATGTCAGGCAGGCTTCCCAGCGATGGCGCAATAATATCTGCATATTTGCTTAAATGGATACAGAAAAAGCACATTACCATTGAGGAGACAGAGAAAAAGGGAATTTTAAAGACAAAAAAACAGCCGACTATTATTTTCAACTCAAATGAGGATATTTTGTCTGGAGCGGAATATGAATTGTACGAAATGCTGAAAACAGCGGCCGGCAAAGATGAAATATTACAGGAAAACGAATTTTATAAATGGTCCAACAAAAACTACACAAAGGTAGAGTCTTGGTTTAAAAAAGCAAAACAAGAGGGTATGTCCGGCTTAAAGGATATGGATGCTGTTGAGGTCATAGAGAAAAAAGTTTTATTTATTCCATACAGTTCCCAGGAGTTTACCCAAAAGGGGATAACCCTTCTGCATGAGATGTTCGGCTTTAAAAAATATCTTGAAGATTTTACAATAATAAACGAGCGCACAGCGCCCGAAGTTGATTTGTGGGACGAATATCTAATTTATGCTGCATTGTTCGGCATAGCGGATAAGGTGGCTCAGGAGTTTAAAAATCTGCATCCTGCATATTTTGACGATCCTGGAAGTACCATGTATATGGGAACTCCGGGCCTTGACTTCCTCGTTACTCTTCATATGATAAACGCGATTTCAACCGCAGGGATGAAAGGTGTTCAGGCGGGCCGTACAGAGGCGCAAATGGCAAGCAGCAGCACTGGCGGCGGAGGATTTTCATCGTTTGGAGGCGGCGGCGGATTTTCAGGAGGCGGCTCAGGCGGGGGATTCCGATAAAAAGATAAAAAATATTAAAGGGCGGTTAAAACCGTCCTTTAAATTTAACTCCAACAAAACATTTGTTCTAGTTTAATTATATATCGAATAGTAAATTTTGTCAATAAATACCATACGAAAAGACGGGTAAACTTATTATCAAAGCTTACCCGTCCCAAGATATTTATCATCTTAATTGTTATCTCATGCCTTTTTCATAGGACTCAATCATCTTCTTGACCATCTGGCCACCAACTGAGCCAGCCTGTTTAGAGGTAAGTTCGCCGTTATAACCTT
>JAIRUF010000131.1 GCA_031254555.1 Oscillospiraceae bacterium
ATAAAAATTTAAGCAAAATGAGCCGGGGCGAAATCAGATCACAGCTTGCAAAGTGCAATGAATCAATAAAAGCCATAACAGGTAAAGACAACATGTTGTTCCGCCCACCTTCCGGCGCCTATAACAACGACGTCGTAGACGCCGCGTCAAGCCTTGGAATGTACACCATACAGTGGAGTTTGGACAGCTTGGATTACGAGGGACTTTCAGAAAAGCAGATATTTGACCGCATAGTGCCAAAGGTAAAAAACGGAGATATAATATTATTTCACAACGATATAAAAAATACTCCTAAAGCGCTCGATCAAATATTGCATGCCCTTAAAGATAAAGGGTTTGAATTTGTAAGCGCCTATGATCTTATATACAAGGAAAACTACACAATAGATTACAGCGGAATGCAAAAGCAGGTGCAAAATATACACTAGCTGCTATCACAGCGATCTCTAATTCAATTGACATTATCAAGGAAAGAGCGGGCTTAAAGCCCGCTTTTTTATGTTAATTTACCTTTGCTTCTTATTAAAAATACTCATTATGTCGTCCATGTCGTCGTCATCCATGCCCAAACCTAAGCCTTCGCTTACTATCGTGGCTGCAGCTCCTACACCTACAAGCTCTTTACTTTCATCGTCTGCAAACCCTTTTTTACCCATCATATTGCCGAGTTCTTCCGCGACATTATTTTTTATATTATCGGCGTATTCAGTGGGCTTTTTAGCCCTGCCTTTTTCGTCTATTCCAAAGCCTGTCGCTATTACTGTTATTACCATTTCATCGTTTAGAGACTCATCAAAAGCTACTCCCCAAATTATATTGGCGTCAGCGTGTGCGGCCCCCGCAATGAAAGATGACGCCTGTTCAACCTCTTCAAGTCCAATGTCAGGCGAGGATGTTATGCTTATAATCACGCCGTGCGCTCCCTCAATAGTCGTCTCAAGCAGCGGGCTTGAAATAGCTGAGTTGGCGGCATGTTCCGACTTGTCTTTGCCGCTTGCCCTGCCAACCCCCATGTGGGCTTGCCCGGCATCCCTCATTACCGCGGTGACGTCCGCAAAATCAAGATTGATAAAACCAGGTATTTTTATAAGCTCTGAGATACTCTTTACTCCCTGGCGTAAAACGTCATCCGCCGCGTCAAACGCATTTGCAAGAGTTACCTTTTGCTCAGAAAAAAACTTAAGCCTCTCATTAGGGATCACTACAAGGCTGTCCACATGCTGTGCAAGTTCGTCTATTCCCTGTTCTGCCTGAGCCATTCGGTGCTTGCCCTCAAACTCAAACGGCTTTGTAACTATTCCTATTGTAAGTATGCCCATCTCTTTGGCTATAGCGGCAATGACAGGAGCTGCTCCAGTACCGGTTCCGCCTCCCATTCCCGCTGTTATAAACACCATATCCGTGCCCTTGAGCACATCGGTTATTATATCCCTGCTTTCCTCTGCCGCCCTTTGACCTATTTCTGGCCGGGCTCCCGCCCCTTGGCCTTTTGTAACTTTTTCACCTATCTGTATTTTATGTGTAGCCTGGGAATGCAGCAGTACATGCTTGTCCGTATTAACTGAAATAAATTCAACACCCTTGACGTCAGAACGTATCATCCTGTTTACGGCATTTCCGCCGCCCCCGCCAACTCCTATAACCTTTATCTGTACCACGCTTTCAAAGTCTGCCGCCATTTCGAATCCCATTTAAGCGTCCTCCTAATATGCAAATTTAATTAAATAATCAAAAAATCTTTAAAAAATTAGATAGAATTATATTATCATGCCCACATATAAAATTCAAGGATATTTAAAAGTAAAATCTAAAGGACTTTCAAAAAAGCAATCTGATTTTTTGTTAACTTCTTACATATTAACGCAAAATATATTGCGGAAAAATGGCGTGTAAAAATTTTTCTGCACCTATTTTTAACGACAGCTCTTTTTAATGCTTTTACTCATCTGTGCCGGAACTTGTCTCTTCACCTGCCTGTTCTTCTTTTACCCTAAAGTAGACCTTATCCTTACCCTTTGAGTCCGAGCTTATGGACTGCAGGTCAATTGTCCCCTCCTGATATGGGCTTCTCTCATTTTCTCTATTTATTACCTCTACTGCAAATCTTATCTTTTTATCTATCTCCGAGAAAGAACCGATTAAAATCTCTATCCTGTTTTTATACATCATTTTTACATTAAGCTTGTCGGAAACATCTATTTTAGTTATATTGGTCAGTCCATGTTTTTCAACAGATTTCATAAGTTCGGTTATAAGATCTTCTGTATCCTTACTTTTAAAAACTATCGTATGCCCAATTTCTGCTGTTTTTACCTCTCCGCCCACCATAACCATAAGGTCATCGGCCACCTGTTGTACACCGGTTTTTAAAACTTTGCTGTTTTCATTTATTAAAATATAACCGTCAGCGCTTACCACCGCGCATTTTGCCCCGGTTTTTTTAACTTTTATGATTATGCTGCCCGGCAGTTTATTTATTATCTCCGCACTCCCTATGTAAGGCAATCTGCTTTGTATCCTCTGCACAGCCTTTTCACGGTCTATAAGAAAAAGATTGTCGCCGGTTTTTATACCGCTTGTCCCAATTATTTTATCGCTGCTATACTGTGTCTCGCCCTGCACTGTTATCTTTTCAATGTTGAAGAAAACAGTCAGTGACAAAATCACACCAAGCGCCACTAAGAACAGAAGAGAAAACACCGTGAGAGTTATCTGCCTTATCTTTTTCTGCTTTCTTCTTCTCATCACATGTTCTTTTCTTATTTCGTCCCTTGATTTTTGAGCGGAATTGCTTTGAGAAGGATAGGGCTTAGTCCTCCCCATCCCACTTGCATGATTTTTTAAAGACGATTTATTTTTATTCGTGCCGGGCGGTCTTCTGCTGCCTTGATTATTCTCCATTTACGTCCTACTCTCTGTATTTTTTCTTCCCCGCCTGCAAAGGCCAGCGCATCTATATGCAAACGCTTTTTTGATGAATTCTATTCTTAACCATTCTCTCTTGTTATAACGGCGCCTATCATGGTCAAGTTCTTTTCAAAATCTGCATGCCCTCTGTCAATATGGGCAATACCCTCAATCTCTGTAATCCCTTCTGCCGCAAGTCCAGCCACAACAAGTGCCGCTCCTCCGCGCAGATCTCCTGCTACAACGGGTGCACCATAAAGTCCAGGAACCCCTTCTATAACAGCCATTCGTCCCTCTACCTTTATCTTTGCGCCAAGCCTTGAAAGCTCATTTACATGCTTATACCGGCTTTCAAAGATGTTTTCAATTATAACGCTTGTTCCGTCAGCTATGGTCGTCATAGCCATTATCGGCGCTTGGGCGTCTGTCGGGAATCCCGGATAAGGCATAGTTTTAATGGACTTTATCCGCTTAGGCCTTGGCGGAGCTGATATATAAAGCTTGCGGCCCATTATGCTTATATCGCATCCCGCTTCCTCGAATATTGGAATAACCGGCCCCAAGTGAGCGGGAATGATTCCGTTGAGAATCATTTTTCCCTGCGTAACGGCAGCGGAGGCCATATATGTCGTGGCCTCTATTCTATCCGGTATTACGGTATGTTCTGTCCCCGCCAGCTGCTTTACTCCTTCAATTACAATCGTACCTTCGCCGGCTCCGGAAATTTTAGCTCCGCAGCCGTTTAAAAAGTCCGCAAGATCACTTATCTCAGGTTCCCTTGCACAGTTTATTATCGTCGTTGTACCCTTTGCCGTCACAGCAGCCAGAATTGCGTTCTCTGTAGCTCCCACACTCGGGAATGACAGTATTATCTCATCTCCGATAAGCCCGTTTGGACACTCGCACTCCAGTCTGCCGAAATCCTCTTTTACAACAGCTCCCAATCTGCTCATTGCAAAAAGATGAAGGTCTATAGGCCTAAGCCCAATCTCACATCCTCCGGGGGTCGAAAAGCTTGCTTTTCCCGTCCTTGCAAGAACCGCACCCAAAAATACGACAGACGATCTCATCTCTCTCATAAGGGAATCCGGAATATCCGAACCGCCTATATTTGAGGCATCCACCGTGACACAGTCCTCTGTATGGTCCACAATGCAGCCAAGGTGCTCTAAGATATTTATCGCTGCATCTATATCTGTAAGTTTTGGGCAGTTATGTATGACTGTGCGTTTTGTTGTTAAAACTGTGGCGGCCAATATTGGCAGCGCGCTGTTTTTTGCACCGTGCACATTTATTTCACCAATAAGCCTTTTTCCGCCCTCAATGATTATTTTTTCCATCATCGCACACCCCTTTGCACAATCAAAAACGGATGACTCCTCATCCTGTCTTTATATTATGCTTGCATGTGCGGTGTTGTGATTTTGTCAAACATGCAATTTAACAATTATATCGCTTATTTTATTAATCGAGTCCAAAACCGCCATTGATTTAGCATTTATTTTTAATTTTTCCATATAAGTTTTATTATTGATCAAACTGCTTACTTCTTTTATAAGTCTCCTGTCTTTTAAGTCTTTTTCTTCAATGACGATAGCTGCCTCATTGTTTACTAATGACATTGCGTTGTGATACTGATGATTTTCTGACACATTGGGAGAAGGTATTAGTATTGACGCCTTGCCCAAGGCCTGCAGCTCTGAGAGTGTGCTGGCTCCTGACCTGCATATCACAAGATCTGCCGCCGGCATACATCTGTGCATATCATCTATGTATTCCCTTAATATTATATTTCGTCGTCCTTTTAAATCCACTCCGAGCTCTTTTAACTTATCCGGGACCCATAGACCGTACTGGCCCATGGCATGGATATAATTACACCTATCCGGCATCTCCGCAATCAGTTCGCACACCGCTTCATTTATGGCCCTTGCCCCAAGGCTTCCCCCCATTGACAATATAAGCGGCCTATCATCAAGCCCCAGTTCAACTCTTGCAAACTCCCCGTTGGCCTCTGTGAGTTCCCGCCTTACAGGCAGACCTGTAACCATACACGGGTTTTTGCTCTTTAAGTGCTGCTGCGCTCTGCCGTCCGCCAACATGACTATGTCCACTTTTTTGGCAAGCGCTTTGTTTGTGATGCCCGGGAATGCGTTTTGCTCATGTATCGCTGTTGGAATCTTAAGTTTTTGCGCTTCGTACAACACCGGTCCGCTTACATATCCGCCAAATCCTACCACAACGTCTGGGCAGAAATCCTCTATTATGCGTTTTGCGTGAGCCGTTGAGCTTAACAGCCGTTTAATTGTAAGCGCGTTTCTCTTGATATTGTCAACGCTTAACTTCCTTTGGAATCCGCTTATCTCTATAGACTGAAACTCAAATCCCGCAGCCGGAACAAGTTTTGACTCAATTTTATCCTTTGTCCCGACAAACAGAATCTGGGTGTCTTTATACTGCTCTCTTATAAAACCCGCAACTGCAAGGGCAGGATTTACGTGTCCCCCTGTTCCTCCTGCCGCAAATATAATTTTCATATTATTACTTCCCCTTATCAGCTTTTGCTTATTCTGGAATATCTGGATATAGATAAAACCATACCCATCTCTACAATCAACATCAAAAGTGAAGTTCCTCCGTAGCTGAAAAACGGCAGGCTGATGCCCGTGTTCGGTATAGTATCTGTTACAACGGCTATATTAAGAGCTGCCTGAATACCCACTTGGAATACGAGGCCCATAGCCAAAAGCGCTCCAAACCGGTCTTTTGCCCTCATTGCTATAACAAAGCCCCTCCACACAAGCAGAGCAAACAAAAATATGATAACTGCGGCCCCTATAAATCCCAGCTCTTCGCATACTATTGAAAAGATAAAGTCATTTTGCGGCTCTGATACATACAGGTGTTTTTGCTTTGAATTGCCAAGACCTACTCCAAAAAATCCTCCTGAGCCTATTGCGTAAAGTGCCTGATTTATCTGCCACCGGGTACCGCGCGGGTCAAAGTCCTTATCAAGCCAGGACGTTATCCTTACAGACGCATGCCCGGGAAGTATATCCGGATTTATTATGACAATAGCCACCACAATTACTACGGCTATTGTAGCCGCTATAAACCATTTTTTATTAAATCCTCCAAGGAATATCATCATTATTCCCAACGCAAAGAGAAGCACCGTTCCCGAAACGTGGTTCTCCATCATGACCAAAACGCACATCGCGCCTATTAAAACAAAATATAGCAAAGCAAGAGTCGTGGATTTATATACCTTCCTGCCGCTGCCGCTATTTACTCCCTGCAATATTTTGGCCTGTGATATCCTTTTAGACGTTATATCCTTATAATACTTATCAATATGCCACGCCATAAACAGTACCAACGCAAGCTTTGCCACCTCAGACGGCTGGAATGTTCCAAGCCCCGGCACGGTTATCCACCTGTGGAAATCCTCATACCCGGGCGGAGGCGCCACAAACAATACCACAACCAGCAGAAAAAAAGATATAGGGAGAATTACCAGCGCCAAAGCCTTAAAATAATCATACTTTATCTTGGATATAACAAACATAGCGGCAAGGCCCATCACGGCAAATACCAGCTGACGTTTAAAGAAATGAGCACTGTCCCCATTTTCATTGTAATATGCGTAAGTATAGCTTGCGGAGTACAGCATTACAAGGCCGATTGTAAGCAGTACCAGCACTATTATGAGAAACGGGACATCAAAGCCGCCCTGAGCCATATATTTGCTGTATTTAGTTTGCTTGATCTCTTTTGATTGAGCCATATAAAATTCTCCTAAACTCTGCCATAATACATAAGTGCGATTCCCAATGACACAATTCCCTAGCCTGTGATAGCCAAATACATGTTAATATCCAGGGTTTAACCTATCTCCCTGTAATAATATTTTGCTCGGGTTACTTTACCTG
>JAIRUF010000164.1 GCA_031254555.1 Oscillospiraceae bacterium
TAGGTCGAGGGCTTGACCAAAACAAACAGGATAAAATTATGGTTTTTCAAGAATTGCAATTTCCCCGACTTGCTGCTTCTCTTTCTCTTTGTTCAGTTTTTAAGGCGCGGTTTATGCACAAATATTAAAAAGGACTTAATTAAATTAAGCCCTTTTTATTTTTTTTATAAAAAGTGGTAGAATAAGAATGTATTCAATGTTTTGAGGTGAAAAATTTGCTTAAGAGAGATTTTTATTTGAGAGATGCGATCACTGTATCAAAGGACCTTTTGGGAAAGCTGCTTGTCCATGAAATTGGCTCCTCACGTGTTTCAGGTAAGATAGTAGAAGTTGAGGCCTATATGGGTCCGGATGACGCGGCGGCACATTCCTATAAAAAACGCAACAGCAAAAGGACAAATATACAGTACGGCGAGGGAGGCTTTGCATATATTTATATGATATACGGTTTGCACTTCTGCTTTAATGTTGTAACCAATATACCGCAAGTCCCTCAGGCCGTTCTTATCAGGGCGCTGGAACCTGTTGAGGGGACTTCGGTAATGCTGGAAAACCGGGGAGTAAAGAACTCAAATCAGCTTACAAACGGGCCTGGCAAGTTGTGCAAGGCTTTGGGGATTGATAACAGTCATTATGGGCTTGATTTGTGCGGCAGCTCACTGTATATAGAGGAGTACGAGAAACCCTTGCAAAAGGATATAATACCGGCAAAAAGAGTAAATGTAGATTATGCAGGCGAGGCCAAGGATTATTTGTGGAGATTCTATATATCTGGTAACAAGCATGTGTCTGTGGTCTGAACATATTAAGATTGTATTAATTTTTTTATAAGTTTTTATAATATCTTGGTCTATAAGGAAAATTACCATTGTCTGGACCGAGTATTTCATTTATAATAAATGTTGAAACGCCTGCGAGGTTTAACGTCATGGGTTCTGGATTAACATGTAAGCGGTAAAATGTTGCGCTGCAGGAATATACCCGGTATAAATAAACTTGCAATTAATAGTTATAAGTCACTTATAGTGAGCCAAAATATTTTGCAGAATCAAGGTGATGGAATGAACAAAAAGCTTCGAGAAAAATTTCTTGAGTCCTTTAAAGCAGTTATTCCCATAACGGTGATAGTTTTTATATTAAGTGTTATTCTTGTGCCAATGGAAGTAGGCACTTTTACTATGTTCATTTTAGGCGCCTTGCTGCTGATTGTGGGAATGGGATTTTTTCAGCTGGGGGCGGAGATGGCGATGACGCCGATGGGTGAGGGTATTGGCGGGCAGATATCCAAGTCTAAAAAAGTATTTTGGATGCTTATAATATGTGTGATTATGGGAGTTATAATAACGGTGGCAGAACCTGATTTACAAGTTTTGGCGAATCAGGTGCAGTCTATATCAAATCAAGTGCTTATATGGTCTGTGGCAACCGGAGTCGGTATTTTTTTGGCCATGGCGGTTTTACGTATATTTTTTAAACTGAGCCTGTCGTACATACTGATCATTTCTTACGCGCTGATTTTTATATTGTCTTTTTTTACGCCCAGTGACTTTACCCCGGTGGCGTTTGATTCCGGCGGCGTTACAACAGGGCCGATAACTGTTCCCTTTATTCTGGCGATGGGCATAGGCCTTGCAAGAACGCGAAGTGATAAGGATGCCTCAAGCGATAGTTTTGGGCTGGTTGCGCTGTGCAGTTTAGGTCCGATAATATCTGTTTTAATACTTGGTATATTTAATGATCCCACGGGAAAGTCATATATATCGGTTGAAATACCGTCAGTTCTGACAATGCAGGATGTCGTGAAGGAATTTGCTGTAAGTTTGCCGTATTACTTAAAGGACGTGGCTTTATCTATAGGGCCTGTAATAGCGGTTTTTTTGGCGTTCCAGATTTTAACTAAGCGGTTTAAACACAGGCAGCTAATAAGAATGATAGTGGGATTTGTCTATACCTTTATGGGACTTGCCCTGTTCTTAACCGGAGTTGATGTGGGGTTCAGTGCTGTTGGAAATATTTTTGGAACGGAACTTGTGTCTACATCATATAATTGGATACTGGTTCCAATTGGGATGCTCATAGGATACTTTATAGTTAAGGCTGAACCGGCGGTACAAGTTCTTAACCGGAATATTGAAGAAATTACCAACGGGGCCATACCGCACTCTGCTATGAACAGGAGCCTTTCAATTGGCGTGGCGGTGTCAGTGGGGCTTTCAATGGTGAGGATCCTTACCGGTATTTCAATATACTGGATAATCATACCGGGGTACTTAATTTCGCTTATAATGACATTTTTTGTGCCAAAGATATTTGTAGGTATAGCGTTCGACTCAGGCGGTGTTGCAAGCGGCCCGATGGCTACAACATTTTTGCTGCCTCTTGCAATGGGTGCAAGCGAGGGGATAGGCGGTAACATCTTAACCGACGCGTTTGGCGTTGTGGCAATGGTTGCAATGACGCCGCTCATAGCGGTACAGGCAATGGGGCTTATATTTGCCGTTAAGATGAAGCGTGCCCAGAGCGAGGAGCAGGTTGAGGCCCTTAAGATTGAAGATGATTCAGACGACATTATCGTTTTAGAGGAGGTTTTATCTGATGAGTGATGAGTCAAAAAAGCCTGTTATATTAAAACTATTAGTGGCGATTGTTGACGCCGGCAAAGAGCAAAAGGTGACGGAAGCCATAAAAAGCGCACATGCGCACCTGCACTTTCAGTTCAGAGGCGAGGGTACCGCAAATTCAGAAATGCTGGACTATTTAGGGCTTGGCAGCACGGATAAGTCGGTGACATTTTGCCTGGTGCCCTACCTTATGTCGCATAAGATTACAATGAAAATAGCAAGCGAGCTGCACATGGCAGGCTCTGGTAACGGTATTGTGTTCACCTTGCCATTGTCAGGCGCAAGCAACTTGATAATTAAACTTTTAAACGAGGAAATAAATGAAGAGACCAATCTTTATATCGAAAGTGAAGTGGAAAAAATGGGTTTTGAGTCAACGCATGACCTTATCATAACAGTTATAAATCAGGGGTACAGCGAAGAGTTGATGGAAGCCGCAAGGCCCGCGGGAGCCTTTGGAGGCACTGTAATACATGCCAGAAGGATGGGACTTGAGGACACGATAAAATTTTGGGGGATCTCAGTCCATCCGGAAAAGGAGATAGTCGCCATTGTTACCGAGCGCGATAAAAAGGTGGAGATAATGAAGGCGATTGCAAACAAATGCGGGATAAATACCGAGGCGCACGGAATCAGCTTTTCGCTCCCGGTAGACAGTGTTATGGGAATTAAAACATCGGAGGACTGACACCTTAAATGTTAGGAAGATAAAAAATGTTAAATGAACAGGCTGTAAATAGCAGCGGCTCCAACCGTAAGGTTATAACCGGTCTTTCAAAAGAACAGGTTTTGAAAAAAAAATCGGCAGGTCAAGTGAATGTCCAGCCGCATGGGATTACTTTGTCAGTTGCTCAGATAATAAAAAAGAATACATTGACTTTATTTAACCTCATTAATTTATTGATAGCGGTTGCAATCCTGCTTGTGGGACATATAGAAAACATCTTGTTTTTAGGAGTTGCAATCGGCAATACGGCAATGGGGATATTCCAGGAACTGCGCGCGAAAAAGACTCTTGACGAACTTTCCATTCTTGCAAAGTCTAAAGTGAGCGTTCTTAGAGACGGGCAGATAGTAATGCTCTATCAGGACGAGATAGTGCTTGATGATATAGTGTTGATTCAAACCGGCAACCAGATATGCGCTGACAGTGTCATACTGTCGTCGTCAGGACTGGAGGTAGACGAATCACTGCTCACAGGGGAGTCTGACAATATCAAGAAGAACCCTGGGGACAAAGTGATGTCAGGCAGCTTTGCCACAGCGGGTTACGCCTATGTAAAAGTTGAGGCTGTAGGCAGAAATAACTACGCGACCGCCATTACGATTGAAGCCAAAAAAGAAAAAGCGCCGGCCTCTGCGCTTATGAGCGGGATAAACAATATTATCCGCGCCTTAACAGTTGTGATCATACCATTAGGCGCTCTGCTGTTTTATAACCAGTTCAGCACCAGCGGGGATATAGGGGAGGCCGTGCTTGGTGCGTCGGCCGCTATGATTGGCATGATACCGGAGGGGTTGATTCTTTTAACCGGTGTGACAATGACTGTAGGAGCGCTTAAACTTGCCAGGAAAAAGGCGCTTGTTCAATCTTTGCCGAGCATTGAAACATTGGCCCGCGTGGATGTGCTTTGCCTTGATAAGACAGGCACGATTACAGACGGCACCTTAAGTTTTGAAAGCCTGAT
>JAIRUF010000010.1 GCA_031254555.1 Oscillospiraceae bacterium
GATGCCGCAAAAAAATATGACCTTGAACCCAGGGATATACTCGTTGAGCTTGGCCGCCGCAAAATGGTCGGCGGTCAGGAGGATATGATAGTCGATGTCGCCTATCAGCTTAAAAACAAAATGTAGAATCTGAGCTGTTTGGGGAGTGTTTATATGGCAAAGGCATATAAAATCACAGTTGCCAATACAGGCCAAAGCTTTATGTGTTCGCAAGACGAGGTCTTATTAAGCGCGATGAAACGAGCCCGTTGCGGCCCAATTCATTACGGTTGTTTTGGAGGTGGATGCGGCGTCTGCAAAATGAAGATTATCAGCGGAGACGTTAAGTTTGTTAAGCGGATGAGCCGTGAACATGTCACATTGGAGGAAGAGCAGCGGGGTTATGTTCTTATTTGTTGTGTTAAACCTCTTAGTGAGGTTACTTTAGTGGAATGCAAAAAATAATATTTTGAAAGAGAGGTTCTTAAACTATGGCAATTAACAAAACTATTCGTCCGGGACTAATTCAACTACGCGTACTAGATCTTGACAAAACCCTTGACTTCTACAAGAATATCCTGGGTCTCGATGAAGTCTGCCGAACATCTGATGGCCGCGTATGCCTTAAGGCGTACGATGAGTTTGACCATCACTCAGTAACTTTAAAGCTAGCTGACACTGCAGGTCTTGACTATGTGGCTTTTAAAGTTGACGGACCTGAAACACTTGAAAACATGAAAGCTGCAACAGAGGCTTTTGGGTATGCTGTAGACGAGGTTGCCCCAAACACAGATCAGCCCGGATTCGGCAAACGCTATGGATTCACGATTGCGACAGGCCACCGATTTGAGCTCTACTGCGACGTTGATCTTTCAGCAAAACACCCCGGTCTAAAAAATCCTGACATCTGGGAAGAAGAGCCGCGCGGAATGCGCGCTACTCGCCTTGACCATTTCCTCCTTTACGGTCCAAACATAGCAGAGTCCGAAAGGTTCTGCCAGGAGGTTTTAGGCATGTTCGTTCCTGAGGTCTGCAACACCGAGGACGGATCACGTATGGCCACCTGGATTACCGGCAACAACAAGCCTCATGACCTTGCATTTGTTGAGTATCCGCAAGCCGGCAAAATTCATCACGTAGGATTTTATCTCAACGACTGGTCCGCAGTGGGAAATGCCGCTGATCTAATTGCCATAAACAGGCTTAAACTTGACATAGGCCCTACACGCCATGCCATTACACGCGGACTTTCAATCTATTTCTGGGAGCCTTCAGGCAACCGCATAGAAGTTTATGCAGGCGGATATACCGCGTATCCTGACAACCCGCAGAGGGTATGGGACGCATCTGAGCTTGGGCGCGGACTTTTCTACTACTCCGGCGAAGTTATTCCAAGCTTCTTAGAGATTGTTACTTAAGCTTTTATACTCCAGTTTTCAAAAACCAAATAAAAGTCCGGAACATAAAAAGTGTTCCGGGCTTTTATTTTTGATGCACCCGCAGCGTCAGCCTCAGCTTTAACAGTTATTAAAGATTTAATTATTGAATGTATTTTAAAAAATATTTATAATAATTATATTATGTACAGTTGTTTTATTTCCTAAAAGTTGGAGGAGAGTATGAAAAAAGTACTTTTATTGCTTACCTGCTGTCTCTTTATATTAAGTATCTCCGTGCTTTACGCCGCACCACAGGGCAATACATATACAATAGATGACATGTATATGAAAATAAACATCCCTGAAAAATTTTTTGTTTTCACCCCCGGTGTGCCGCATGACAACCCCGGACTGGATGAGTTTGAACTCAATGCCGATGACCTTAACGCATTTATGAAAGAATCTGGTATCTATATATATGCGCTGTCTTTGGAGTGTGAACTAAATGTAATAATGCACAGCGACAACTCAACCGAAAAGATATTTTCATTTAGCGAATACAGTGACGATAAACTTAAAATAATTGCAGACGAAATAATAAAGAGCACTAGCGGCGGCGACTCCCCTCTCACCTACTACGGTTATTCTTTATACTCACACAAACAAACCCGATTCATTGTGTTTGACTTAAAACAGGAAGACATATACACCAGGCAGTTTTACACGGTTCACAACGGACAATCAATAAGCATAGATCTGCGTTCATACAGCTCAAACCTTAGCGATGACCAAAAAGATATGCAGCGCGGCATTGTTGAAAGTATAGAATTTATAAAAACCCTAACCCCCAATTCTAACAACACTTTGATTATAGCGATTGCCGCCGCCGTTGCCGCTATCATTTTATTTGTTATCTTTAAGCCGCGGCGATAGACCGACAGATTGAAATAATACAATATCTGTGTTATAATTTTATACATTCTTAATTGTGGAGATTTGTAATATGGAAAAGAAAACTAAAAGAATTATATTGACCGTACTTGAAGTATTATTTTTAGCCCTATTTGTATTTGCGCTTATAAATATTGTGAATATCTATAACTCATACAGGCAAGGCGACGAAATATATGAGGAGGCAAAGGATAAGTATTTCGATGAAAGCTCATTCAAAATTGATTTAGAGGGAATTAAGAAAGTCAATCCTGAGATTGTCGGATGGGTTTTGATTGAGGATTCCAAAGTAAGCTATCCCCTTCTTCAAACGATGGACAACAATAAATATTTAAAACTTACCTACGATCTTAAACAAAGTAATTTTGGCAGCATATTCATAGACTTTAACAACAACGCCGACATGTCAGACCAGCACACAATAATTTATGGGCACAACACAAGGAACGGTTCCATGTTCGGGTCTCTTAAAAGTTACCGCGACGCCGATTATTTTAAATCACATCCCTATATATATGTAAT
>JAIRUF010000047.1 GCA_031254555.1 Oscillospiraceae bacterium
TATCAGATGACGCACAAAATGGCGCCACGAGCGAATATCGGGAGATGAACATAAAGTGCGAGAGCACTTTAACCGAAGTTTTAGTGAGTATAATTGAAAAGGTATAGAAAAGACAAAGGGCGTTGAAAAGAATTCAACGCCCTTTGTCTTTTGAGGAGAAAAATAATGAAAATGAGAATGAAGATATCAAAATAATCAGAAGTGCTTCATTAGCTCTGTTGTTTTGCCATCCGCAAGCAATGCGTCAGAAATGTGAAAAATTTTATTGCCCTTTACCATGTTTATGGGTATATCTGGCAGCAGGGCATAAATGTGAGATACAAAGTGGGAACTATTGATACCCGGAAACCCCGTAACTATGCTTAATGGATAACCCTTTTGTACATATTGAGCTGTACACATAGCGGGGGAGTCACTAAACAACACATTGAAATCAGCGTTATATTTTTTTGCCGTTTCGCTCAGGGAAGTCAAGATATCAAAATCAGGAGAAAAACAAGCACGCGTCGGCAGAACTGTTAAGACGGAAAGGTTGGATCCGTTTTTTTTGGCGATAGCATTGCCCGCAGATACTAAATCTTCATAATCTTCTTTACCGCGAACACAAACTAAAACACAAGTTGATCTGCGCATATGCCTAACTCCTTTGTCTCTCTTTGTTATTTTTATCATACAAATAACTTATGTCGGTTATAAGAATAATATGAGAATATTTATTGTATAAAAAATTAAGTTTTTTTAAATTAAAAGGAACAAAAATTCAAATATTTTTGTTGATGATGGCTGTGAGCACCGTTATATCATCATTGACATTATTCGGACTTTGATCAAGAGAGAGCTGCGATATCTTTTCACACAAAAGTTGTGTGTCGTCCCCGTTAAATGCGGAAAGCATCTTGATAATATGCTGCCCTTCAGTGACCCAGGCACCGTCGCTGCTCATCAGTACGATGTCGCCGTCGCTGAGTGTGGCTGTCGAATGAGAATACTCAACCTCCTTCAATATCCCTATCGGGAGAGCAGACTTTTCAAGTTTGGATATTTTTTTGCCGTGCCGGACTAAGGTTGCTGCTGCTCCGGCCTTGTAAAAATCGGTTTTACCGCTGAAAAGGTCTACGCAAACCAGGTCAAGCGTGGCCATTGACTCATCGCCGGACTTTATCATAAGCGCAGAGTTTACAATCTCTAAGGCGCAATCAAAGCTGAATCCGGACTTTAAAAGCTGGGTGAGAAGTTTTATTGTCATTGTACTGTCAATGGCGGCGCGTCCCCCGACTCCCATTCCGTCGCTGATTATCATTATGTAACGCCCGCGTCCGTCATAGAAACACTCGTAAGAATCACCGCAATAACTTTCATTGGGGCTGTTCTTTTGTGCAGCTGACGCTTTGACTGCAAAACGCGCGTGCTCGCAAAACGTAAGTATGATCTCCTGATCAATCTTATTTATGCACGGATCGTCAAACTCACGCACGCATATGTCGCTGACGAGGCCAGTTATGTATCCGCCGTCAACTTTTTCTCTAATTTCGTCACAGCGTATTTCAACGTGCATCCTTGAGAATTTATCGAGGATGCAGGAAACGCTTATAACAGGTATACCCTCATCTTCCAAAACGGACATGATCCGCATGGACATTTCGTCATCAAAAGATTTTTCCTCCTCAAACTCACAGGACAAGTCTTTTAAAAGAGATGAGAGACTGTTAAATTGCTGGGCCGCTATTGAGCGCATCTGAGAAAGCCGTGCGTCGTTTGCAAGATTGCTGTTATGTATACCATAATCTTTGTTAAAGCACTCAAGAAGCGACGTAAGTTTAATGCACCTTTCCCTGAAGTATTGCGGCAGAGATTCAGCGGTTATATCATCACCTCCCTTTAAAACGGTAAGAGTATCGTTAAAAATATTCATCGTATCATTAAAGCAGTGCTCCCAGCAAAAAGAACAGTTGCCGCAGTCTGAGCACACTTTCTCTTGCACCCGGGCATAGAGTTCATTTGGGGAATATGTGTTTTTTTTCTCCATAACACCGGACACGTGTCCCACGGTGAAAGACAGGTCATTTATGGCGTCTGACGCCGCTGACAGCCTCATCACAAGTGAATTGCGAACACCTTGTGTGCCCGAGGGAACCAGCCTTGCCCCGCTGAAAAAGCTGTGCATTTTGTCTGAAATCCTTGCAGGAGTAAGCGTAAAGGCGATACATGCGGCTATAGCCTCTCCAAAATAAATGACTGACTGGGTACTGAGTCCCTGGAGGATAATGGAGACGCCGGACGCGATTAAAAACGCGCAGCAGACACCTATGGGGCCCAGAGCCGAAAAGACTCCGGCAAGCAGACCGCCAAAAGCATAACCAATGGCAAGCTGTGACGACTGAGCGAACAGGCCGAGAGTTAAACCAAGCGATATACCGGCGATGCTCCCGCCGGACTCCCTTGCAAAAACAGCGCAAACCAATATGGCGTAAACACTGATTATCCTGGCGGGAGCTATGCCGAAAATGCTCAGGGAGGAAAAACACATGAGGAAAATACTTGTGCAGATCAACAGCCCTGCAGCCTCATAGTGTTTGATAGAATAAAGCCCGTTTTTAAAAGATATACCGTCAAAGCATATTTTAAAGAAGTATGCCGTGCCCCCCGCGAGTACGGCCTCTGTTATGTATAACAAAAGAGTATACCAATCAAATTCCTGTGCAAACAAAACTGTAAAACCGGTTGCCGCGCAGCATCCAAAAGTGATGAGCGGAATGGCAACATATTCGTTTTTTATAAACTCAAACGAGCTCAGGCTTCGCACCACAACCACTACGGCAATAAGCGTTGCTATATATCTTAAGGGGATCACCCCGCCGCTCAGCGAGAAGATGTAGCCAAGGGCGGATCCTATAAGGGCCGACGGTATATAAAAAGGCTTGACAGCGGCGGCAAAGGCTATCCCAAATGGAGATATTGGCCCAAGTGCACCCTGAAATGAAAGAAAGAAGGATGTTATTGCAACACCCAAATGCTTGAGTATAAGTTTTATAGTGTCGTTACTCTCCCGCGTAAATTCAAGGTTTTGTACAGCCGCTTCATTATTTCTCAATTTAAACACCACTTTTTTAATAAAATTATAGTTCATACCATATTGAAAGCCGTCACAATATTTGTGATGATCTTTTTTGGAGCTTATGGGGGCGGGCAGAAAGCAGGATGTAAAGATTTGAAGCCAAGCCAAGCGGTATGTAACACGAAAAGCTTGTCCATCAATCATCACCCGCCGCATAGGGTAACGGGGCCTTTTATAGCCATACCACGTAAAAGTCAGAAAACAGACCGTAAAGACGTGTCAGGTTTTAAGTGGTATGACTTACATATAATTATAAAAAAGGCGCATAGTGAATGATGTCACTATGCGCTGGTGTTTTTTGGAAGAGAGGTTGGTTTAAAAATATATTTTGTAGTGGTATGTCGTATTTACATCCATTTGCCGCGCCCCAGCAGGGCGCATGTCATCGCGGGCACGTTTACGTAGGGTCCGTGTGATGTGCATCCGTAAATAGGTTCAATACTGAAATATTCTTCATGCAGGTAATAGTCTATATCGTGTTCGTTGCGGTTTGCTATTATGATCAGTTCATCAGAACCTGTTTGGCGTGCGTAAGATATGCATCCCAGCGCCGCTGAAATTGGAATGAAACGTCCGTCTTTTAAAGCGGGGCAGATTTTGCGCAGTTGACCTAAAAACTGATACCATTTTATCAAGGACTCATTTTCCTGCCCCCAGGGGTAACACGCCCGGTTAAAGGGATCTCTGTACCCTTCCATACCGGCCTCGTCACCATAGTAAATGGATGGCACGCCGGGAAGGGTAAACTGCATAGCGCTTGCTATTTTAAGCAGGGATATGACTTTTTTATATTCATCGTCTGAAAGTTTCTGTGACGCCTGCCACTGCCTGCCGCGTCCATCATGCACAGGGCCTGCAAGATAAGTTAAAATTCTTTCGGTGTCATGCGTGCCGAGAGGATTCATGAGGATATTTAAAACTTTTAGAGGATAGTTTTCGGCTATCTGCAGAGATCTGTCAAAGAAGTCCTGTGTCCTGTAATTAGTCAAAAAGTCCGTTATTATATGTAAAAACGGGTAGT
>JAIRUF010000149.1 GCA_031254555.1 Oscillospiraceae bacterium
AAAGAACGCTCAGGATGCCCATGAGGCAATAAGGCCCACAATGGTGTCGCTCACCCCCAGAAAGGCAAAGCCGAACCTTACTCTGGATCAGTATAAATTATATAATTTGATATGGCAGAGATTTGTCGCGTCTTTAATGGCAGAATGCCTGCAAAATACAGTTAAAGTGGATATAAAGGCCGTGGACAAAAACGCAGATTTTAATTTGGCAAAGGAGTACTGCGTATTTTCTGCCAGCGGGTATTCGGTTAAGTTTGACGGGTTTACGGCGGTT
The DNA here is from genome assembly GCA_031254555.1 of Oscillospiraceae bacterium. Classification (GTDB taxonomy): domain Bacteria; phylum Bacillota; class Clostridia; order Oscillospirales; family Acutalibacteraceae; genus RZYX01. The sequence continues at coordinate 275 of JAIRUF010000149.1, forward strand.
TATGAAGCTTATACGGATAACCCGGAGGATACGGGAACCAAGTTGCCGGATCTTGCAGAAAAAGATCCGCTGAACCTTAAAGATCTTGCGGGGAATCAGCATTTTACACAGCCGCCCGCAAGGTTTACGGAAGCTTCTTTAGTCAAAGCCTTAGAGGAAAACGGAGTGGGCCGCCCCAGCACATACGCGTCCATTATAGGGACGATAACAGCAAGGGAATATGTTTTAAGGGACGGCAAGGCGCTTAAGCCTACAGAGCTGGGGGAGGCAACGACCAACCTTTTAAAGACTCGTTTTCCCAAATTTGTCAATGTAAAATTCACAGCTCAGATGGAGACAATGCTCGATGAAGTAAGTGAGGGAAACACAGAATATTTAGGTGTTCTCAGCGAGTTTTACGATGATTTGGAGTCGACGCTTAAGAAGGCCAAGGCGGAGATGGAAGGCGTAAAAATACAGCTTGAGGAAGACCAAACAGACATACCGTGCGATAATTGCGGAAAAATGATGGTCATAAAAACGGGGAAATTTGGCAAGTTTTTAGCCTGTCCCGGATACCCCGAATGCAAGACTACAAAACCATATGTTTTGGAGACGGATGCACTTTGTCCAAAATGCTCAGGGCAGGTTATCCAAAGAAAGTCAAAAAAGGGATATGTGTTCTTTGGGTGTAAAAATTTCCCAAACTGCGACTTTGCCACATGGGATCAGCCCACAAAGGAAATATGCCCTCAGTGCTCAAAAAGCCTGTTTAAAGGTAAAGGCAAGCTAAAGTGTTTAAACGAAGGCTGCGGGTATGAAAAGAACCTGACGAGCAAAAAGAAAAAAGATGAGAAACAGGAGATAAAGGATGAGTAAAGCTGTTGTCGTCGGCGCGGGATTTGCGGGTGTCGAGGCGGCAATGCAGCTGGCAGGGCAAGGTATAGAGGTAGACCTTTTTGAACAAAAACCGCAAAGGTATTCGCCGGCGCATAGAAGTGAAAATTTTGCAGAACTTGTATGCTCAAACTCATTTAAAGCTATCAGGATAGAATCTGCCGCGGGGCTGCTAAAAGAAGAGATGTCAAGGTTTTCATCGATAAGCGTTGAGTGTGCAAAAAAGTGCAGTGTCCCCGCCGGGGGAGCGCTGTCGGTAGACCGGGATCAATTCTCAAAAATGGTGACAGAGGCTGTAAGCGGCAATGAGTTTATTACAGTGCACAGGCAAGAGGTCAAGGAAATACCAGAGGAATCCGTCGTGATAATGGCGGCAGGTCCGCTTGTGTCTGCAGCATTGGCCGGGCAGATAGAAAGATTGTGCGGTAAAGCGCTGTATTTTTTTGACGCGGCCGCACCTATAGTAGAAGCTCAAAGCATAGATATGAACAATGCTTTTTTCCAGTCAAGGTATGATCGGGGAGAAGGGGACGACTATATAAACTGCCCGTTAAATAAAGATGAATATGAAAGCTTTTACAGTGAGCTTTTAAATGCAAAAAGAGCAGAACTTCATGAGTTTGACAAAAGAAACGGGATATATGAAGGGTGTATGCCAATTGAAGTTATGGCTTCCCGCGGGATAGACACAATGCGTTTTGGCCCCTTAAAACCGGTCGGGCTCTGCGACCCTAAAACAGGCGGCAGGCCGTATGCGGTTTTGCAGCTGAGAAAAGAGACGCAAGCCGGGACCATGTATAATTTGGTCGGGTTTCAGACCAACCTTAAATTTTCAGAGCAGCAAAGGGTGTTCTCAATGATACCTGCGCTTAAAAATGCGAGGTTCGTAAGATACGGCGTAATGCACAGGAACACGTTTTTGGACTCGCCTCGGATTTTGGGCCGGGACTTTGGCTTTAAAAAACGCAAAGGTCTTTATTTTGCCGGGCAGATAACCGGGGTCGAAGGGTATATGGAGTCGGCCGCCAGCGGTATTCTTGCGGGGATAAACGCGGCAAGGTTTATTAAAGGATATAAACCTCTTTGCCTGCCAAAAACAACTATGATGGGGGCGCTGTCGTCCTATATAAGTGACGGCTCTGTTGAAAATTTTCAGCCGATGGGCGCAAATTTTGGGTTGCTTGCACCGCTGGAAGACAGGGTAAAGGATAAAAGGGAAAGGTACATACAGCTTGCCCGCAGGGCGCTGCTTGATTTGGGGGAATGTTTGAATGAAGATAATTGTTGACGCTCACGGCGGGGACAATGCTCCGCTTGAAATACTTAAAGGTTCTGTTTTAGCCAAAGATGAATTTGATGTAGATATTATTTTATGCGGCCGCGAACAGGAGATAAAAAGATGCGCAAAAGAAAATAATATTAATATAGATGGTATGGAAATAATATGTGCGTCCGACGTTATGCCGATGACCGGAAATCCGCGTGATATAATTAAAAGCGGTATAAACTCATCAATAGCGGTGGGGCTAAAGGAGCTTGCAGACGGAACGGGGGACGCTTTTGTGTCGGCGGGTTCCACCGGCGCCATTGTAATTGGATCCACATTTTATGTAAAGCGGATACCGGGCGTTAGCAGAGCAGCGCTTGCTGCCATTATGCCGTCTGATACAGGTCCGTTTATGCTAATTGACTGCGGCGCAAATGTAGAGTGTACACCTGATATGCTTTCCATGTTTGCAGTTATGGGAAGCATATTTATGAACAAGGTTTTGGGCATTGAATCGCCTAGGGTGGGTATTGCAAATATAGGCACAGAGGAAATAAAAGGCCCGCCTTTTTTAGTGGAGACGTATAAGCTGATAAAAGAAGAGGCGAAGGTAAACTTTATTGGGAACGTGGAGGCAAGGGACATACCTTACGGGGCGGCGGATGTCGTTGTGTGCGACGGCTTTACAGGCAATATGTTCTTAAAGACCTTTGAGGGCGTTTCCGGTGCCATTATGCACAACATAAAGGAAATTGCAGGAAAAAATTTATTTACAAAAATATCGGCCTTGGGAATCAGCGGCGGACTTAAAG
>JAIRUF010000161.1 GCA_031254555.1 Oscillospiraceae bacterium
GAAGAACCTTGTACCAGATAGGGTCCCAAAGCCGCACTGGGAGAGGGCGTCATATTATACATATCATAGTATTTAAATATTGCAAGCGGGAGAAATTCCATGAATAATGAAACTATAAAATCAATTTTCCGAAAAATAATAAATAAGGAAACTATCCTTTATTTGATCTTTGGAGTCTTAACTACAGTTATAAATATAGCTGTGTACACATTGCTTAACCATTATTTCAAAACTGTTGATTTAGGCTCTGTCTCTTTTTTTAATGTAATATTTTTTGGAAAGCCTTATTTGCTGTCCAACGCAATTGCGTGGCTTATCTCTGTTTTGTTTGCTTTTATTACCAATAAACTATTTGTGTTCGAAAGCAAGACCTTTGCCTCTTCCAAGCTGTTTAAGGAAGCCGTATCATTTTTTGGGGCAAGGATATTTTCCCTTCTGGTAGAGGAGGCAGGTCTTTATCTTCTAATGGAAATGATGCACTTAAACGAACTTGCGGCCAAAATTATATTAAGTTTTATTGTTGTTGTTATGAATTATTTTTTCAGCAAATTATATATTTTTAAAAAAACTAAGTAATACTATTGACATAGGAAATATTTTACTGTACCATTGTATTATGTGTTTACCACAGTGATACAGAGAGGAGGCGACGGTTTTGTCTTGGGAACTGACAGCGGATAGGCCCATTTATCTTCAACTCATAGATCATATAAAAATGAATATAATATCAGGCGAATTTGCTCCGGGATCAAAAATTCTTTCCGTTCGAGAGCTTGCGTCCAGGGCGTGCGTTAACCCAAACACTATGCAAAGAGCATTGAGCGAGCTTGAAAAACTTGGATTGTTATATACCCAAAGGACAAACGGCCGATTTATAACGGAGAATCTTGATGTTATAGAAAACGCGCGCGAATCTTTTGCAAAAAATCACACAAAAAAATTTAGCGACCGTATGAGCCAGCTTGGACTTAGTAAGGCGCAGATCATTAATTTGGTAGAAGAATTTAGTGAGGAGGACTTGCAATGAGCAATATTCTTGAATTCAAAAATCTAAAAAAGCAATACGGTAAATTTAATGCTCTTAATGATATAACCATATCATTGCCCGCAGGGAAAATTATAGGATTGCTTGGGCCTAATGGCAGCGGTAAGACAACGCTTATAAAACTTGTAAGCGGACTTTTGATTCCAACCGCAGGTGAAATTTTAATTGACGGGTTAAACCCGGGGACAGACAGTAAAAAAGTCATCTCCTATTTGCCGGAAAAGAATTATCTCAATGATTATATGAAAGTAAGCCAGCTTATAGATTTCTTTGTGGATTTTTACTCTGACTTTGATAAAACTGCGGCTCTTGACATGCTCTCACGGCTCGACATTGACCCTGAAAGAAAGCTTAAAACCCTATCTAAAGGGACAAAGGAAAAGGTTCAGCTGATAATGGTTATGAGCCGAAAGGCTAAGTTATACTTGCTTGACGAACCGATAGGAGGAGTTGACCCCGCCGCAAGGGATTATATCCTTGACACAATAATCAGCAACTATAACAACGAGGCAACTATCCTCATTTCAACACATTTGATTGCGGATATAGAAAGTGTTCTTGATGAATTTATATTTCTTAAAAACGGTGAAGTTATTATGCAGTCTTCTGTTGACGATGTCAGGGAACAGCAAGGAAAATCCGTTGATGCTTTGTTTAGGGAGGCGTTTAAATGTTAGGTAAACTTTTAAAACATGAGATAAGTGCTACTGCACGTATGTTTATACCTATGTATGTTGTTCTTATAATAACCTCGGTGGTAGGTAAATTCTTTATTTGGCTGACTTCAAAAGAAGCTTTTATAGACTCGGTGCCTGAAAGCTTTGCAATGCTGGTGTCGGCTTTGTCCTCTATTTTAACAATACTGTACTCCATATTAATAGTGGCGGTGTTAGTGGCAACCTTTATATTCATTGTCATGAGATTTTACAAAAACTTGTTTACCGACGAAGGATATCTTATGTTTACGCTGCCGGTAAAAACTCCTTCGCTTATAGTCTCCAAGCTTATATCCGCTGTTTTATGGATATTGTTCAGTTTGGTAATTGTCATTATATCTTTAGTGGTGATATTTTACTCGGGCGAAATCGCCAATATGCTCAAGGAATTTTGGTCTTCGCTTACAGACTATGTGGCTAGGGAAAACTTTAACTTTAAGGACACTTATCATGTCTCTATGCCTACGTTTGCAGTTGAACTGATAATACTGATGTTAATAGCTCTTTGTGCAAACTTACTGATGATTTACTCCGCTATTGCCATGGGATCCAAGTTCTCAAGTAAAAGCCGTGTGAGCGGCGCCGTTAAGGCATATCTTGTGATATATATAACAACACAGATCGCAACAAGCATTTTAATGTATATCCTGTTTACTGTTGTGCCGGACTTCTTTGGAGCACTCTCTGAAAACCAAGGTGATGCCATCCAGAGCACTATTATTTCCACGGGTTCTATAAACATTGTCTTCTGCGGAATATATTTCTACATTACCAACTTCTTTATGAAGAAGCGGCTTAATTTGGATTAGCTGCATAATAAGTCTCATCATAAAAAACCGGTATGGCTTTGCCTACCGGTTTTTTTATATTAAAACTATTTCGTGGCTGAATCATAAAGCTCAGGTACTTATCTTATTTCACATGATCTCTTTTGATGTTTTTGGTTTCAGCTTAACACTGCATAGTAATTTATAATCATCAAGATCCGTTTTATCCTCAATGCGAAACATCATCCATTTTCCCATTTTCATATAATCGCCGGCACTTTGATAGGCTTCCCTGACCTTAGGCGACAGCATCGGTAAACACAAATCCGCAGCAGGTTCTAGCTTGTAGCTGATAACCATAAAAACAGAAAAACCATTTTTTTCAGGATAAAGTGTACCGAAAGACTGGCCGCTTTTTTGAAACTTTACATTCCATCCGGGCTTGCCGGAGCAACCGCTGTATGTCATTTTCGGCTTTGCGTTATAAGTTTTGTCCATGAAGTCAAAAAGTGATACCCACAAGTCTTTTGCTGCACCGCCAATATAATTCTCTATATCCTCATATGTCGGCTGACGTTCGGTGGGGAATAAAGAATGCCAGTCCATATAAAAAACCTCCTATTTTGTTTTAGGGTTATATCCCTATAAATTTTTTTTTTTTCTTTCTGTCAGCGTTGGGATTTAAAATATATATCTGCCTTGTTATTTTTTCAATGGCTTGTTCCCCTGTAATTTGAAAAGCCTTGTCAAACACACTTTCGTCCCAAAATCGCTCGACCGTGCAAAACATGGTAGACGACCAGCCGTATTCCTCTCCCTTTGCTGACAACTTTTTTACGTCTCCGCACATGGTTATATACATTTTCATTTGAAGTTCGGTGACGGCTTTGTCAAATTTAAACTTATCTTCTTTGCCAAAGCCACCCTCCTGCTTTATGACATGGAGCGGTATCCTGTCATTTTGACCGATAATTTCATAAATCTGTTTGGCAGCATGGCTGACAGTGCCGCCTGAATACGCTTCTCTAAAGCTTATTCCTCCCCTGCGTACCGATAAAAAATACGGATACCACTCCTTTGTTATATATCCACTTTTGTTGAAAAATAGTTTCCCGTACGCAATATCATCGCATTCGTTAAGAACTCGTATACGCCATTCCCACGGGTCCGTTTCCGGATCTTCAGTATGCCAGCTAACCGGCGTTTCATATGGCGGTGTTTCCCCAAATCCCCATGGAATAATTGCGTATATACCCTGAGAATTGCAGCCGCCCATTGAAAATCCAGATCGATACAGCGCCTTTTTAAAGTCTTGAAACGATCGTATTTCATTCACTGTATACACCACCTCATTGCACGGCAGTTTTTATCAAAATTGATATAGATCTATATCAATTTTAAAATTTTATTTTTCGGCTATTTAACAAAGGTGAGCTTACCTGTATCAAGTTTATGAGGCTCCTTAGCTGTTTTTACTCCTCCGATTAAAATCGCTATAACAAAATCATAGCCATCGGGAAACTGCATACGCTTTTTATATTCATTGCCGTAAGGACCACTTAAGGGAATTTCCATCATACCGCAGATAACGCTGCCAAGACCTAGGGAATGCGCTGCAAGTGTTACGTTTTGACTGAGGATTCCACTGTCTATATCCGCGTAGTTTGAGCCGTCAGACGACACTACTATCGCACATGGAGAGTTGTAAAACAACTTACCGCCTCGAGCCCTAACCCGTTCATAGACAGACTTATCCTCAGCAGCGCTCAAAACGTTCATCCCCTCGGCATCAAGTTCGTCTATAAGCTTTTTGTCGGTGATTATAGTAATGTGCCACGGCTGAATATTCCTGGCGCTTGGAGCGGCAAGCGCTGCATCGGTGATTGCTTTGATCTGTGCGTCTGTCAGCGCGGTTTCGTCAAAATCGCGGCAGGAAAATCGTTGTGCGATGGCTTTTAATATTTCATTCATGTCTATAAACCCTCCATTTTTTAATAAGATTCAATAAATAACTGTTTGCTTTGTGACCATTGTATCCTAAGACACGCAAAAAGACAAGCCTCAAGGCAGGCATACAATTATATTTACATAGCTATTATATATTTTTCTCAGAGATAAAAAAGAACCCGGCAAAACCGAGTTCTTTTTAAATCATTTTATTATAAAAATTTTATCGCGGATTTTTTATCTGTGCCTGTGCGGCTGCAAGGCGTGCAATCGGAACGCGGAAAGGTGAGCAGGAAACATAGTCAAGGCCTGTTCTATGGCAGAACTCTACTGACGATGGGTCCCCACCGTGTTCTCCGCAAATGCCTAGCTTTATGCCCGGGCGTGATGTACGTCCAAGCTTGCAAGCCATCTCAACAAGCCTTCCGACACCGTTTTGATCAAGCTTTGCGAACGGATCTGACTCAAAGATTTTCTTTGCGTAATAATCATCCAGGAACTTACCTGCGTCATCTCGTGAAAATCCATAGGTCATCTGAGTAAGGTCGTTAGTGCCAAAGCTGAAGAACTCAGCTTCTTGCGCTATTTCGTCTGCTGCAAGAGCGGCTCTTGGTATCTCAATCATAGTGCCAACTGAATATTTGATGGACGCACCCTGTTTTGCGATAATATCATCCGCTGTCTGCGTGATTATATTTTTCACAAATTTAAGCTCGTTTATATCACCTATAAGCGGAATCATAATCTCAGGGACAATATTGATCCCTGTGCGCTTATTAACGGCAATAGCAGCCTGAATAATGGCCGTTGCCTGCATTTTTGCAATTTCCGGATATGACACCGCAAGACGGCATCCCCTGTGACCCATCATCGGGTTGAACTCATGCAGACCCGTGATAACGTCCTTTATCTGCTCAACCGTCAAGTTCATCTCTTTTGCCAAAGCCGCAATATCCTCTTCATCTGTGGGCAAGAACTCATGTAGCGGCGGGTCTAAAAGCCTGATCGTTACAGGATTCTCCTGCATAACCTCATAGATTTTTTCAAAGTCACTTTGCTGCATTGGAAGAATCTTGTCCAATGCTGCCACCCTTTGCACCTGAGTGCGGGACACAATCATTTCGCGCATTGCTCCGATTCTGTCACTCTCAAAGAACATGTGCTCCGTTCGGCAAAGACCAATTCCCTGAGCGCCAAAACGCAGTGCCTGTTTTGCGTCGTTCGGGGTGTCGGCATTTGTACGGACTTTAAGGGCCCTTATTTCGTCCGCCCATTTCATGAATCGTTCAAAATATCCTGAAATGCTTGCCTCAACTGTCGGAATCTTCTCAAGATATATATTGCCGGCACTTCCGTCAAGCGATATAAAATCCCCGGCTTTTACTGTTTTTCCGTTGAGTGTGAAAGACCTGTCTTCATCGTTTATGCTTATATCACCGCATCCTGACACACAGCATGTGCCCATGCCCCTAGCAACAACCGCGGCGTGTGATGTCATCCCGCCACGAACGGTAAGAATACCCTGGGATACGTGCATTCCCTCAATGTCTTCAGGAGAG
>JAIRUF010000165.1 GCA_031254555.1 Oscillospiraceae bacterium
CAGGCAAGGGATCACCTCATAAGAAAGACGTTTGAGGCAATTGACGGCGCCAAAAATGTGATCGTACACTTTTATAACTCGACCTCTGAGCTGCAGCGAAGAGTGGTGTTTGGTATGGATATGGACGGTATTGTCGATATCGCCGTAAACGGCGCAAAGCTTATAAGGCAGCTCGCCGATGAGGAGAGTGCAAAAAGCGGCATAAATATAAGATATGAATACTCGCCTGAAAGCTTTTCAGGCACGGAGATGGACAATGCGGTGCTGATATGCGAAAAAGTTCTTGACGCACTTGGCGCAAATGAAGACAACAAGGTTATTCTTAACCTGCCCAGCACCGTTGAGCAAAGCTCCCCAAACGGCTACGCGGATCAAATAGAATACTTTTGCAGGAACTTATCACAGCCTGAGCGCGCAATAATCAGCATACACCCTCACAATGACAGGGGCACCGCAATAGCTGCGGCAGAGCTTGGTATGCTTGCAGGGGCATCCAGGGTAGAGGGCACGCTTTTTGGCAACGGGGAACGTACCGGCAACGTGGATATTGTAACCCTTGCCCTTAATATGTACACTCAGGGAGTGGACCCAAAACTTGAATTGTCTGACATCAACAATGTCCGTGAAGTGTATGAGCGCACTACAAAAATGCATGTTCATGAGCGTCATCCATATGCGGGGGACCTTGTTTTTACAGCTTTTTCAGGCTCTCATCAGGACGCTATAGCCAAGGGCAAGGCCTTTATGAACAGGGAAAAATGCTCTCAGTGGCAGGTTCCTTATATTCCTATAGATCCAGCCGATATAGGCCGCGAATACGATCCCATCATCCGAATAAACAGCCAATCCGGTAAGGGGGGCGCCGCGTTTATTATATCTGAGAATTTTGGGTTCCATCTTCCAAAAACTATGCACCCGGAATTTGGCAACACAGTTAAGCAGTTTTGTGATAAACAGGGCACCGAAATCAGCGCGGACGCCGTATATAACATTTTTAAAGAGGAATATCTTGACGTGTCCGGACCTTATATGCTCACAAGTCATAAATTTTTGGAGACATCCGAGCTCAATGAAAGCTCGCCTCATGTTGTCTTTGAGGGTATGATTAAATATAACGGAGATGACGCCGTGCAAATAAGCGGCAAGGGTAACGGACCTATCGACGCGTTTTTCAGTGCACTTGAAAAGATCGGCATAAACGGATACAGTTTTGTTGATTACTTTGAACATGCTATATCAATAGGCTCGGATGCAAAGGCCGTCTCTTACATTGTGCTTGCGGATAAAAACGGTAAAAATGTTTTTGGGGTGGGTATGTCGCACAACATTAACTATGCATCCATAAGGGGAGTATTGTGCGCTATAAACAGGTCCATTTTAAATGACAGTAAATAAAAAAGAAAACCGCCGGAAGTCCGGCGGTTTTTTTATTTTATATCTTTTAAATGTTAAGCAGCTTACATGCATTTTTATAAAAGATCAAATCCTCTTGAGTTTTGCTCAGATCCAAACTTTTTATATACACTATTTCGTTGCCGGACGCGCTCCACGGCATGTCGCTTCCAAACAGTATCCTCTGCGCCGTGTGCTTCTCGATAAGGGACTTTGCCAATTGAGGCGGAACAACGCCATAGGAAAAGGACGTATCCAGATAAATTTTCGTGCCCGCAAGCTTTTCATATGTCTCATACCAAAACATTACGCCGCCCATGTGCGCCGCCACAACAGGGGCAGAGAACACATCAATTATGTTTAAAAGTCTTTGGGGCGTGCAGTGTATATCATACGGGAACCCAAGGTCAAGTCCCGAGTGAAATACTGTGACAAGGCCCAGACTTGATATTTTTTCATATATCTTTATCATTTTATCGTCGTCTACATAAAAGTTTTGATAGTCCGGGTGCAGCTTTATTCCTTTAATCCCCGCTTCTTTAAGCCTTTCAAGCTCAAAAAAGACGTCTTCACTGTCATGGTGCACCGACCCAAAAGGTATAAGCTCCGGATATTCCAAAAGAGAGATGGCATAATCATTGACCTTTGTTTGCTGTTTTGGGTTGGTGGCTATGTTTAAAACCACTGCTTTAGAAACCCCGGCCGCTTTTATGCCCTCTATGAGTGACGGCGCTGTGCCGTCGTGCTGCGGTTTCAGGCCCCCTGATTCTTTGGCTAATTTGGGTATGGCCAACTGAGCCACTTTTGGCGGGAATGCATGGGTGTGGAAATCTATTATCATCGTCTTATCCCTTTCTATACGCTTTTTTAAGCCTTGTCTCCTTTGAGAGTATGGCCTTGCGAAGCCTCAGTGATTTTGGGGTTATCTCAAGCAGTTCATCATCTTTTATAAATTCCATGCACTGCTCAAGGCTCAATGTGCTGTGGGGGGAGAGCCTTAACGCATCGTCAGAGCCCGAGGCCCTTGTGTTGGTAAGCTGCTTTTTCCTGCATACATTGCACACGACATCTTCGCTCTTTGAGCATTCGCCTACAATCATGCCCTCATACACATTAACCCCAGGACCTATAAACAGCCTTCCCCTTTCCTGCGCATTGAAAAGGCCGTACGCGGTCGATAGCCCAGATTCATGGACAACTATAGATCCGCGCTCCCTCGTGGATATATCTCCTTTATACTGTTCATATCCGGAAAAAATCTGGTTCATGATACCGTTGCCGTTTGTATCTGTAAGAAACTCCGAACGATACCCGATAAGCCCTCTTGACGGGATTTTAATTTCCATACGCGTTATCTTACCCTCTCCCGTCACCATATCCATAAGCTCCGCTTTACGGGAACTGAGTTTTTCAATCACCGCGCCCACATACTCCTCCGGCACCTCGACCGACAACATCTCTATTGGTTCAAATGTCTTGCCATCTTTTTCCCTGTATATTACCTTGGGGCGGGACACCTGAAATTCATACCCTTCGCGGCGCATCATTTCAACGAGTATTGACAGGTGAAGCTCCCCGCGGCCAGACACTTTAAACGTGTCTGTAGACTCCGTTTCCTCCACTCTCATACTAACGTTTGTCTCCACCTCTTTTAACAGCCTGTCCCTTATGTTCCGGGAGGTGACAAATTTCCCCTCTCTCCCCGCAAACGGACTGTTGTTTCCCATTATATTCATTGATATCGTGGGCTCGTCTATCTTTATAAACGGGATTGGCTCTACACACTCCATATCGCACGCGGTATCTCCTATATTAAGCTGGGCTATCCCCGACACCGCAACGATGTCCCCGGCGCTTACCTCATCCACCTGCGTACGCTTTAGCCCCTGGAAGTGATAAAGCTGTGATATCTTTACGGCCTTTTGCAGCCCGTCTGTGTTGCACAAAACAGCCTGCTGCCCCTGTCTTACTATACCTCTCTCCACCCTGCCGATACCTATCCTGCCCACATAGTCATCATAGTCCAGGCTTGAAAAAAGTATCTGCAAAGGCTTATCTATATCCGCGGCCGGCGGCTGTATTTCACTTATTATCGACTCAAACAGCACGCTCATATCACAGGCGCTTTCACTTTCGTCATAACATGCGTAGCCCTCTTTGGCGGACGCAAAAACCACAGGGAACTCCAACTGGTCATCATCAGCACCCAAATCAATAAACAGGTCTATTACCTCGTCTACCACTTCTTTTACGCGAGTGCCGGGACGGTCTATCTTATTTATCACGACAATAACCTTTTTGTGCAGGCCAAGCGCTTTTTTTAATACAAATCTGGTTTGCGGCATACACCCCTCAAACGCGTCTACCAACAGCAGCACCCCGTCAACCATTAGCAGGATACGCTCAACCTCTCCTCCAAAATCAGTGTGACCCGGTGTGTCCACTATATTTATTTTAACTCCGTTATAATTTACAGACGTGTTCTTTGAGAGAATAGTGATTCCGCGCTCCCTCTCTAAATCGCCTGAATCCATCACCCTGTCCGCCACTTGTTCATTTGACCGAAATGTGCCGCTCTGTTTTAGCATCTCATCCACTAAAGTTGTTTTGCCATGATCAACATGGGCTATTATTGCAATATTCCTTATGTCTTCTCTAAAACTCAAAATTTCACCCTCATCAAATATATATAAAATACAAGATGATTATTTTATCATCTATTAATAAAATTTGCAACCGATTGTTTGACAGGCACGATAACCATGTGATATAATTTCATCAACAACTAAATATTAAGCGGGGTGCTGGCGCTTGCCGGCTGAGATGAAAACCATGTTTTCGAACCCGGAACTTTTATGTTCAAACCTGATCAGGATAATGCCTGCGTAGGAAATATACAATATGCCTTGCGGTTTTTATCAGCCGACAAGGCAATATTAATTTTTAGGAGTGTTTTTTATGAAGACAAGCAATGTGCAGTCCCCCAAAAACTTTAACGTTCTAAGGCTTACTGAGACAGCTTTGCTAATTGCCATGACCACGGTCTTGAGCCTTATTCCAATGTTCAAACTTCCGTTTGGGGGAACTGTCACGCTTTTTTCCCAGCTTCCCATTATTATTTTGGCTTATCGTCACGGTACCCTATGGGGAATATTTGGCGGCGGAATCGCGGGTTTGCTGCAGATATTTTTAGGCCTTGATAACTTTAGCTATGTGACAGGCATTTCAGCTTATATCATACTGATCTTTTCCGATTATATCTTTGCGTTCGGATCACTGGGCCTTGGCGGCGTCTTCAAAAATGTCATCAAAAAACAGCCCCTTGCTTTGGCCTGCGGAGTAACGCTTGCAAGTTTTACGAGATTTCTCTTCCACTTTATAAGCGGCGTCACGATATGGAGGTCATATGCCCCATCGGACGCCTTAGATGCCGTTATAACATACTCCATTACCTACAATGCTTTATACATGTTGCCTGAACTCATTATTACGCTTATAGGCGCCGTTGCCATTTCCGGCATCAAACCTTTTAGAAAAGACACTTAATAATATATTTGAAAACCGTCCCCTTAAATGGTAGAATGTTAGGTAATGCGAGATCAGCCCGTTTATAAAGGCAGATCATATAGATTTAAAGGGGGCCTGTTATTTGTCGGACCAAAATAAAAAAGACACAGACTATGACGAAAATTTGCCGCAGGACACAAATTCTGATATTGATAAAAGCAATGAGAATGAGACCGGTGAGGAAATCACAGATGAACTTGAAAATCTTAAAGATTTATTTCAGGGTGAGATTGACAAGCTTTTAGATTCGCCCGACGCGCCGGACTGGAAAGCACTTGTAGACGATGCGAGGCAAGAAGCTCATGACAACAGCATGGGTATACCTCCCGGCGAATTGTGCGAAAACTGCAATGAACGCAGGCGGGACATCAGCGTGTCGGAGACAAATCCTTACTGCTCTTCCTGCCGGGAACTCATGAAAAAATATCCCTTTAATTTTTCGGATTTTGTAATTCCTGTGATTGCGGCGGTTCTTATCGGTTTTTCAATGTTCGGATTTTTTAAAGATTTTTCGTTATTTAAAAGCGTTTCGCAGGCACAGAAACTTGCTAGTGATAAAAAACTCTACTCAGCAGTTACCATGTATGAGGAAATTGCAGATCAAATATCCTCAAACGGAGGCACGCAGGGCAAGAGACTGCTGCTAAATCAAGCGCAGCTCTTTGATGAGATCGGCGCCGATTACTATGAACATCTTGAGATGTTTATTGAAAAACACCGCTTTTCTTTAAACCCCGATTCATTTTTCAACGCAAGCGTCCGTAAAAAGCTTGACAAGATAAAGGAGTACAACAAAATCTATAACCTGATTTATCCTTTGTATTCCGATAGCTCTGATTACAAAGACTTTGTCAAAAAAGCGGATAAAGCTGTTAAAGGTTTGAATGACGGGAAATATGACAAGGGCGTTTTTGAATACTTTAAATATTATGCATCTGTTTTGTATAACGAAAAAGAGGATATCCAGTTAAAACACCTAAAGAATATGGAAAGATTGTCCCCACAATATTATTCCATATACCTGCCCAGCATAACTGAAACATACATGTATTTGGGCGATTATGACAATATGTTTAAATACTGTGACATTATGGAGTCAAAAAACAAAGAGAACCTGTATGCATTTTTATACCGCAGTGTAGGGTACAGAATACGTGGTGATATAACAAAATCGCTTAAATCTGCAAACGACGGACTTTTGATAAACCCGGATGACTCCAATCTTAACAGGCAGGCGGCAATAGCTCACCTGTTGCAGGGTCAGCCTCAAATTGCACTTGGATATGCACAAAAAGCATACGACTACGCAGACTCTCTTCCTGTGTTTATACAAGGCGCTAACCTATATGCCCTTTGCTGTCACATCACGGGAGACGAGGACACGTACAGCGAGATTGAAGACGCTTTGGCAGATGAACAGCAATCTGTGAGCGAAGATGTCATAAACTTCATTGAGGGAAAAATGTCCCTTCAAGATATTTTCCAGAAAGGTGACGGTGACATAAAATGGACATGATTTATGTTGTGGCAAAGGCAATCACTTTTCCGGGGGCTGAGTTTAAGGCTGTAATCGAGCACCTGGTTTACAGGATGTTTAAAATACCGATAGAGGACTCAAGGCATTTTCGGGCAAACGAGATGTTCGGTCACATAGAGCATGAACTCACTCATGGGCCAAAAAGTTTTATCATCTGCTTTTTGCCTTCTGTTATAAGCTTTATTCTGGGACTTTTGATGTTGATAGAGCCAAGCGTTCGTATCTTCTATTTTGGCAGCTTTGACATTATGTCTTTTATATATCTGTATTTTGGGGTATCTTTCCTTACAAACATCTTTCCTCTTCGGGAAGATTCGCTTGCCATGTGGGAGAGCCTTTACAATGGCGACGGCAAATCTTCCGCGTCTAAAATATTTTTATTCATCCCAGCTTTGTCTCTTCGTGTATTTTCTATTTTGGAACATACCGGTATTACTCTTTTAACTTCATTGGGTTTTGCCGTTATCTTGCCCTTTATAATTGCAAGGTTTTTAGGCTGAAATCAAACTGCAGATTTTACACCCATCACGATGTGATGGGTGTGTTTTTTTAGAAAAAAAGGAAACGGAGCAAAGCGTACTTTGACAAAACGGGGTCCTCGCAAAGCCCCTTAGGCTTTGTGGGGAAAGGAGGAGCAAGGCAGCCCAAGCGGATGTTTTCTTTTTTACAAAAAAAGGAAACGGAGCAAAGCGTACTTTGCAAAACGGGGCCCTCGCAAAGCCCCTTAGGCTTTGTGGGGAAAGGAGGAGCAAGGAAGCTAAGCGGATGTTTTCTTTTTTTACGAAAAAAGGAAACGGAGCAAAGCGTACTTTGCTCCGACGTGGTGACCCGTACGAGACTCGAACTCGTGTTACCGCCGTGAAAGGGCGGTGTCTTAACCACTTGACCAACGGGCCGTATATATTAAATTTGTGCAGGTCATAATCCCAAAACCGTAAGACTGTGTTTAAACACAGTCAGGCGGCGTGAATACGGCCTTTTGTGAAAAAGCTCGCTCGCTGCAAAATAGAAATCTGCAAAACTGGGGCCCTCGCAAAGCCCCTTAGGCTTTGTGGGGAAAGGAGGTACAAGGCAGCTAAGCGGACTTTGCAAAACGGGGTCCCTCGCAAAGCCATCAGGCTTTGTGGGGAGAAGGAGGAGCAAGGCAGCTAAGCGGATGTTTTCTTTTTTACAAAAAAAGAAAACGAAGCAAAGCGGACTTTGGCAAAAC
>JAIRUF010000040.1 GCA_031254555.1 Oscillospiraceae bacterium
ATGATCCTTGGATTTTTATATCAGGTGTTTAACAACAACTATGCTATTGCGCTGGTTTTGTTCACAATAATAGCAAAACTTATTCTTTTGCCAAGCTCCATAGGCCAGCAGAAAAGGCAGGCTGAGTCAACCAGAACGCGGGCGAAGATAGCGAAAATTAAAAAGAAGTTTGCCGGCGACCAGAAAAAGATGAACGAAGAGCTGAGCACTTTCTATCAAAAGGAAGGGTATTCTTCCATGTTTGGAGGATGCGGGTCTCTTTTTCTTCAGTTCCCGATAATAATTGGACTTTACGGCTCGATTTACAGGCCGATTTCATATATTTTAAGAATCCCCGGTAAAACCGTAGGCCTTATTACGTCTACCGCTGATAAGCTTGGTCTTTTTGAAAATGTGCAAAATTCCAGGCTGTATGAAATAGAGGCATTGTCTAAAGTTGATAAGATACAACAGGCGCTACCGCAGGTGGATTCAAAGATCTTTGAATCCATGCGTGATTTTGACTTTACTATTTTGGGGCTGCCGCTCGGCTCTTATCCGCGGGATAAAACCGTATATATGGCCGTTCCCGTCGCCGCGTTCCTATCGGCGATGATCATGGCGATATACACTTTTTTCAAACAGAAAAAAAGAAACACGGAAGCGGCCAACAACATGACCATGGGGTGCATGATGCTGTTTACTCCGCTTTTATCTCTTTGGCTGGCATATACTTTCCCTATCGGAATAGGAATATATTGGGCGCTTAACAGCCTTCTCTCCTTTGTGCAGATGCTTATTTTGGACTATACACACAAGCCTGAAAAAGTTATTGCAAGGCAAATGGTTAAGGAAACGGCACAGCGCCGCTCAAAGGAAAAAAGCCTGAGGGAAAACAACCTCCTTTTGAATAGCCGGTAACATTTTGAGTTAAAACCGCAATCTCCTTTTCACCTATATTTTTGACGCGGTTTGCAATACAGGCAATGTCTATTAAAACGCTTATTTAAGGAGAATAAAAATGTTAAAAGAAGCGATTGGAACCGGAACCACTCTTGATGAAGCCCAACAAGCGGCCGTGCAGGAACTAAACGCGCCGATCGACGCCGATATTAATTTTGAGGTGCTGGATTTGCCGGTAAAAAAGACATTTGGTCTTTTTGGCGGAAGTCCGGCAAAAGTAAAAGCTTACTATGAGGAAAAAGAAGAGGAAACGGCGGCGGCGGGCACACAAAAATCTCCTAAAAAACAGGAGCCGAAAAGGCCTGACACAACACCGCATACCCCCAAGGAAACACCGGCTCAAAGTGAAAGGTCGGCAATTGATTACAGCAAAGTCTCAGACGCCGTTAAAAAAGCGCATGACTATCTTATTAGGATAGTTAACGGGATGGGGATAGACAGCCCCGCTGTTGAAATCACGCAATTGGATGATGAGTATTATCTAAACTTAAAGTGTGACGGGGATTACAGCCTGATAATCGGAAGAAGAGGCGAAACCCTGGACGCCATTCAATACTTAGTCAGACTTGCCGCAAATAAAGGAAAAGGTACGCAAGACTATGTTTGCGTTTCTGTAAATGTCGGGAATTACCGTCAAAAGAGGGAAAGCACCCTTAGGGAAATCGCAAAGAAAACAGCTCAGAGGGCAATTAAGTACGGCAAAAATTTATCGCTTGACCCAATGAATTCGTTTGAAAGGCGTATAGTCCACACTGTGATTGCAGAGATGCAAGGCGTCTCCTCGCACTCGGTCGGAGTGGATGCAGACCGCAAGGTTATAATAACTCCCGAAGGCGGCGGCAGAAATAATTTTAAAGGTAACAACAAGGGCGGCCGCGGCGGCAATTATAAGGGAGGCGGCAACAGAGGCGGACAAAGGCATGACAACAGGCCCAAGAATGACTCCAGTGAAGCCAAAAGACCTCCTAAGTCGGACTCGCAAGGTTCGTCTCTCTATGAAAAAATTGAACCCAAAAATTAATATTTAAAATTACTTAAAGGGCACAGTTTGGTCTGTGCCTTTATTTTTTTTATTAATTGTTATATTATAGTCGGGGAGAAAGTCTTATCCATAAAAAGGAGTGGTTTGTTTGAGAGATATAATAACCGCAAAAATTGAAGAGATGGAGAAAAGTGAAAATGTGCGTGTGCTCCACGCGGTTGAATCCGGCAGCAGGGCCTGGGGATTTTCCTCGCCGGACAGCGATTATGACGTGCGGTTTATCTATGTGCGCCCAAAAGAATTTTATTTAAAACTTGAAAAGACGAGGGACGTTATCGAATGGCAGCTTGATGAAACTCTGGACATCAACGGCTGGGATCTGAAAAAAGCCTTGTGCCTTTTGTATCGCTCCAATCCGACGCTGTTTGAGTGGAACAACTCGCCGATCATATATAAAACGACCGAGGTGTGGGAGGGGGTGCGCGCGGAGATTGACGCTTATTTTTCCCCCAAGGCCGGGCTTTATCACTACCTTAGTACGGCAAAGAGCAACTTTAGGGATTACTTAAAGGAAGATACGGTAAAACTCAAAAAATATTTTTATGTGCTGCGCCCGCTTCTTGCCTGTAAG
>JAIRUF010000098.1 GCA_031254555.1 Oscillospiraceae bacterium
AGAGATATGGAAGGTCTGATTATGGTAAAAACAAAAAAGTTTTAGTGGAGTTCGTGTCGGCCAACCCAACAGGCCCCATGCATATGGGCAACGCGCGCGGCGGCGCTTTGGGGGACTGCCTTGCGTCTGTCTTGGATTATGCCGGATTTTGCGTTTCCCGTGAGTTTTATATAAACGACGCCGGCAATCAAATAGATAAATTTGCGCTCTCGCTGGACATAAGATACTCTCAGATTTTCCTGGGTGAGGACGCTGTCGAACTTCCGCAGGACAGCTATCACGGCGACGATATAGTGCAAAGGGCAAGGGAATTTGCCGATGTAAACGGCGACGCTTATATGGGTAAAAGCGAAGGCGAAAGGAGACAAGCCCTTGTAGATTTTGCCTTGCCTAAAAATATTGACAGCATGAAACAGACCCTTTTAAAATACAGGATAGAATACGATAAATGGTTCCATGAGAGCGATTTGCACAACAACGGCGAACTTGCTCAGACCATTGATTTGATGAAACAGCGCGGGTTGACCTATGAAAAAGACGGCGCGCTGTGGTATAAGGCCACCGAGCACGGATGTGAAAAAGACGAGGTTCTTGTCCGCGCAAACGGCAATCCAACTTATTTTGCGGCGGACATTGCATATCACCGCAACAAGCTCCTTGTGCGCTTATTTGATCACACCATTGACATATGGGGGGCAGATCATCACGGCCATGTCGCAAGGCTCAAGGGCGCCCTTGACGCTATCGGCCTTGACGGGGGACGCCTCAGTGTTGTGTTAATGCAGCTTGTAAGGCTTACCCGCGCAGGCGAGGTTGTGAGAATGTCAAAGCGCACCGGCAAGGCAATTACGTTAGTTGACTTGCTGCAGGAAATTCCGACCGACGCCGCCCGTTTCCTTTTTAATATGCGTGAGGCAGGCTCTCAAATGGAATTTGACCTTGATTTAGCAGTTGAGCAAAGCTCACAAAATCCCGTTTATTACTGTCAGTACGCCCATGCTCGTATTTGCAGTATAATTAAAAAACTTGCAGGCGAAGGAATAGAACCGCGAACGTGTACCGCGGATGAGCTAAAGCTTTTAACGCAGCCGGAGGAGCGTGAACTTATCCGCCACCTTGCAGCTCTTACGGGAGAAATTATAACGGCCGCACAAAACTATGACCCGGCAAGGATCACAAGGTATGCCATAGAACTTGCCACCTTGTTTCACAAGTTCTATAATGCATGCAGGGTAAATGTTGATCATAAGCCGCTGATGTTTGCGAGACTTTATCTCTGTGTCTGCGTAAGGGACACTATAAAAAATGTGTTAAAGCTGCTTAAGATAAATTCTCCTGAGTCTATGTAAAAGAACAGACCTCTTTAGGCCGCGCGGGCTTAAAGAGGTCTTGCTTTAAAAAAGGAAAAACCCCGAACAAATAATTGTTCAAGGCTCTCCCTTATAAAACAAAGGGGCAAAGAAGATATCAAAATTAAAATTTTAGTAGGATTTTGGAAAATAAAACTAAAATATTATCCATATTATAACAACTATTCATTACACTGTCAATGTTTTGGCTTGTATATGCAAAATTTTTTTGTTTTATACGTGTCAATAATGCAATATGCCGAACAATTATAATTTAAAAAAGATCATTAAATGTGCAAGTTTTTTCTTATATGACAATATTTGCTGGCTTAATTTAGAAATAAGCCTTGCATTGAAAAAAAAATAATGTAAAATTATACATACTGGATGTGATTATTTTAAAAAATTTATTGTATTTATATTTATATTAACTCTTTGTTTTTCTCTGTCGGGCTGCAAAAAGAACTCTGGTCAAACTCCTCCCGTGACTGAAAAACAAACCGTTAGGATAACTTTTCCCGAGGGATTTACCGTCTTCCAAACAGCAAATTTGCTTGAGGAAAAAGGCATTTGTTCCGCCGAAGATTTTATGGAGGCCGCAAACTCTTTGCCAAAGAATTTTGAGTTGACTTCTAACCTTAAAAACGCCAAAAACAGAATTTTTAAGTTAGAGGGATACCTCTTCCCTGACACCTATGATTTTTATAAAGGAGAAGGCGCGCAAAACGCCTTGTGGCGTTTTCTTAAAAACACGCAGATAAAATTGTCTAAAAAAGATATGGCAAGGGCAAAGGAACTTGGATACTCCATGGATGAAGTAATCACCCTTGCCTCTGTTATACAGGCTGAGGCCGGAACGCCTGATGAGATGAAAAAAGTCTCGTCTGTTTTCCACAACAGGCTCAATTCCTCTTACGGCCGTTTAGAGAGTGACGCAACCGTACTTTACATAAAAGAAAAGCTTGCCGCCGTTATACCGGAAAAAGACAGGGGCGCCCACTACGAACACTACAGTACATACGGAGAAAACGGACTGCCTGTAGGCGCTATATGCAACCCTGGGCGCAGCGCCATAGACGCAGCACTGTATCCGGATCACACAAATTATATGTTTTTTGTAACCGGTAAGGAAGACGGCAAGTACTACTATGCAAATACTTTTGAGCAGCATAAAAAAAATGTAAAGCTGGCCGGATGGTAAGTATACAATAAAAAGGAGAGCGTGATGAAAAAATTTGTCTCTTGGAATGTCAATGGAATACGGGCTTGTATAAACAAAGGCTTTATTGAATCATTTGACGAGCTTGACGCCGATATTTTTTGTATACAGGAAAGCAAACTTCAAAAGGGTCAGCTTGACCTTAAACTTGACGGATATCATCAATACTGGCACTATGCTTTAAAAAAAGGTTATGCGGGTACAGCTATTTTCTCCAAAGAGAAGCCGCTAAATGTTACATACGGCATAGGCAGCGAACAGCATGACAGCGAGGGCCGGGCTATCACTGCGGAGTTTGATAATTTTTTTATGGTCACTGTGTATACCCCCAATGCCCAGGAGGATCTAAGGCGGCTTGAGTTTCGAATGGATTGGGAGGACAAGCTGCGTGAATATCTCTTGGAGCTAGATGAAAAAAAGCCGGTTATATTGTGCGGGGATCTCAATGTTGCGCATAAGGAGATCGACCTTAAAAACCCCAAGCCCAACGCCGGCAAACCCGGTTTTTCAGACGAGGAAAGGTTTAAGTTCTCTGTTTTTTTAGAGTCCGGGTTTACTGATACGTTCCGGTATTTTTATGAGGATCTTGCAGGAGCTTACTCCTGGTGGTCATACAGGTTCAACGCCAGAGCAAACAACGCCGGTTGGCGCATTGATTATTTTTGCGTCTCTAAAAGCCTTGAGAAAAAACTAATAGACGCCAAAATACACGGCAATATTTTTGGATCGGATCACTGTCCCGTGGAAGTAACTGTGGATATATAAATAAATTTAAATAAAAAGGAGAGAAAACCATGGAAAACCCTGTAGTTATTACAGTTGACAGCGCGGCGGATATGCCGCCTGAATTAATTGAAAAATACAATGTATCCGGCATATCGCCGCTGCATGTGTTATTGGACGGGAAAGATTACCGCGACGGTGAGGATATTGAGATTTGGGATATATTCAAAACCTATAGTGAAAAAAAAATATTGCCCACAACATCCGCTGTGTCCATAGATGAATACAAGAAATTTTTTAAAAAATTTACGGATGACGGCGCAAGTGTAATACATATATCTCTAAGTTCAGGCATATCATGCACATATCAAAACGCGTGCATAGCCGCCGCTGATTTAAACGAGACCGGAGCTCAAGTGTATGCGGTTGACTCCCTTAGCTTGACCCTTGGGATACTTCATCTTGTCATCAAAGCGGCAGAGATGCGAGATGAGGGCAAAAGCGCGCGGGAGATAGCCCAGGAGCTTGAGGTTATGGTGCCAAAGATTGACTCTTCATTTGTGCTAAACACGCTTGAATTTTTAAAGGCCGGCGGAAGGTGTTCTGCGCTTACCGCATTCGGGGCCAATGTGCTTGGCATAAAGCCCAGCATTGAAATGCGCGGCGGCAAAATGGAAATCGGTAAAAAATACAGGGGCAAGCTTGAGGCTGTACACATTCAGTATATTGACGATAGATTAGCTTCCGGGGATTTTGACGCGCAAAGAGTTATCGTTGCCCACACAGGACTTAGCGATGAGAGACTTGAGCTGATCGTGAGGCATCTTAAAAAGACGGCTAAGTTTAAAGAAATTATCGTAAATATCTGCGGGTGTGTTATTTCAGCGCACGGCGCAAAAGACGCAATGGCTATATTGCTTTTGAGAAAATAAACATTATCGTAAATAGCACTATAGAAAAAACAGCCTGATATCCGGGTTGTTTTTTTGTGATCATAATTATATTTCTTAAAGTTTTAGATAAATTTAAGTGAGAAATTTTCACCTGTTAAGAAAGTGACAATTATCATACAAATATTGCAAAACGTTTTAAAATTATGTTAAAATCATATCGCTATATTGTGTATTGATTTTTTATATTGGAGGTGAGCCTTTGGAATATATCATAAAAATGGTATTCAAGACAGTTGATAAAACGATACTTAGAATTTTCTTTGGCTCATCTGTCCCTATAAACGTCCGGTTTTTTAATATATGTATAATCTTTTTTACATTATACGGAGCCTTTTTAGGAATATTTCTGTCACTCTTTGGCATCGCTTATGAATTCCGGGTCTTTTGCATAGCTACGGCGATCATTTTTTTTCTGCTTTTCTTTTGGGCCAATGTAACAAAAAAACACAACTTTTTTATTACACTGTCTGTTTATCTCTTTAACATGATATTTTTGCCCGCCTCTTATTTGTTTGCCGGCGGAATTACCCTTGGTTTTATCCATCAAATTGCCGTAGGTTTTTTAGTCACATATATTTTTTTAAACGACAAAACATTTTTTGCCGCATCAATAATACATCCTTTATGGTATATCACCATTTTTTATTTAAGCTATAAAAATCCTGGCATTATAATAGATTTAATGGCCGATTTACATTTTGATGATACCCACATTACTCATATGATTGAAATATTATCTTTTATCTTTAACATGGGTTTGATAACCGCAGCTTCTGCACTTTTAATTAAAGCGCTTGTCATTGCTTTTAAAGAGGAAAGGCGCACTTCTGTCAACTTGCTTAAAGAGCTTGAGAACTTATCTGTTAAAGACCAGATTACCGGCCTTTATAACCGCAGGTATATGCTGTCGTATTTAGAAGATGCCATAGATGATATGCATCACGAAAATAAGCCGTTGTCTATTATCATGTTTGACATTGATAAATTTAAAGACAAAAACGATACACACGGGCACATGACAGGCGATGAGATATTAAAAAATGTGGCCTGCGCCATTGTTGAAAATTGCCGCAGAAGCGATATCGCTGCAAGGTATGGAGGAGATGAATTTGTCGTTATCATGCCCGGGGTAAGCGGCACTGCCGCTTACATCAGCGCAAACCGGATAAGAGAATATATTGAGACAAAAAATATAGTGCCGGATATAGATATACGCATAACTATAAGCGGCGGAGTGGTAAGTTATGAAGATGATTTAAACGTTGCTGTGCTCCTTGAAATGGCTGATGACAACTTATATAAGGCCAAAAACAGGGGACAAAACATGATTGTTTGGGAGCAGGTCTATCCCATATCCAAATATACCGGCATTCACCAATGATTTCTTGATGTGTGCTCAAAACGCTTAACGCTATCAATATAAGAAGAGGGACTTTGCATAAGTCTCTCTTTTTCTTGCAATAACGACAGTATGTGTGATACAATTTATTAAATATACTCCTACAATAAACTTTAAAGTGGTGACAATCTATTATGAAAATCTGCCGTAAATTTATATCAGTATTTCTTATTCTGTTTGTTTTGTGTGCGCTTTTCTCTCAAACCGCCTCTGCTGTGCAAACAGAAGATACCAGCTCTATAGACGAGATCGTCTCCAGTTTTAACAACCCCAACGGACGCTTAATGAGTGTGGCAAATAAGGGCAACTGGAGATATTTCCCGGAAAATTCTTTAGAGGGAATAGAG
>JAIRUF010000127.1 GCA_031254555.1 Oscillospiraceae bacterium
ATCCATACCAACCCCTTGACCGTGTTGTTTATTCTGTGATTTACCAGGCACCTTATTCATAGCTTTTATTATCGCATACACTATAACGGCCAACAGGCAAAAATAAATTGCGGTGCCTATCAAATTGCCGTAATCTATAATTTCAACTCCGGCGGACTCAGCTTCGCTTAAAGTACTAAACACGCCGGGAGCCAATGCTATAAACTTATTTTTAACACCTGCTCCGTTTAGTACCGTGTTTACAATAGGCATGATTATATTGCTCACCAAAGAATCTGACACGTTTTGCAACGCAGCACCTATAATGACGCCAACCGCTGTGTAAACTGAATTGCCTGTCGTCATGAAATTCTTAATTTCTTCAATAAAGCTATTTCCTCTGGCCAATAAACCACATCCCGATAATTTTACAAAATTATATCACAATTGACCGCACATCTCAATTATAAAAACAAAAGGCAGATAAAACATCCGCCCTTTATTAAACCGGTTTTGGTTTTATATTATATGCACAATACACCAACCGCTAAGTTAAAATATTGAATCTATAACTGTTATCCCCGCTCTATTTAAAACATCGGCCGCGGCGTCATTGTCCTCTACTCTAAGTATCACAAACGCCTTGCCCCCCTGCGGGGTTATAAAGGCATAGGTGTATTCAACGCTTATGCCAGCGTCTGAGAGAACCTTTATCGCTCTTGAGAATCCGCCCGGCCTGTCTGGTATGGCAATGCCGAGCACTTTTGTTACAGACACTGTAAGCTTCTCTTCCTTCAGCGCCTCATATGCCGTATCAGGGTCACTTACAATCAATCTTAAAATCCCGTAATCTGTAGTGTCAGCAAGTGAAAGGGCCCTTATATCAATGCCGTTTTGCTCCAAAAGAGCAGTTATCTGGGCAAGCCTGCCCTGCTTGTTTTCCACAAAAATTGATATCTGTTTAATCGCCACTCAAATGCCTCCTTTTAATTAATTATATTTTCCGCTTATCTATAACTCTTACCGCTTTACCCTCTGAGCGGGGGATCATTTTAGGTTCTACCAAATGGATTTTTGCATATACCCCCAAAGTTGACTGCATTTCCGACTCTATCTTTTTCTCCGTAGCCTCGATGACACGCACAGAATCCGAGAACATATCTTCCGTAAGCTCAATGTTTACAGTCATGGTATCAAGGTTATTTACGCGTTCTACAATTATCTGATAATTAGGCTGCATCCCGAGTTCCAGTATAACATGTTCCACCTGAGATGGAAATACATTTACGCCTCTTATTATCAGCATATCATCTGATCGGCCGTAAGGTTTGCTCATCTTGACAAGGGTTCTTCCGCAAGAGCACCTCTTACGCGTAAGCATTGCTATGTCCCTGGTCCTGTATCTTATAAGCGGTAGGGCCTCCTTGCCTATGCACGTAAACACAAGTTCACCATAGGTTCCGTCCGGCAGCGGCTGCAGTGTTTCCGGATCCACTATTTCAGGATAAAAATAATCCTCGCACACATGCATTCCGGTCTGCTCACTACATTCATATGCAACGCCGGGGCCCGCTATTTCAGACAAGCCATATATATCATAAGCCTTAATGTTAAGAGTTTTCTCAATCTCCTTGCGCATATTTTCACTCCAGGCCTCAGCACCGAATATCCCCGCTCTGAGCGGAATTTTTTTTGAGTCGATCCCAGACTCTTTCATGCTTTCCCCTATGAACATTGCGTAAGACGGAGTGCAAGCTATTATGTCTATGTCAAAATCCTGGAGCATTTGGATCTGTCTTCCGGTGTTCCCTGAAGATGCGGGAACAACGGTAGCGCCCAATTTTTCAGCACCATAGTGAAGGCCCAGACCCCCGGTAAACAGGCCGTATCCATAAGAGACCTGCACATAGTCCGACTTTGTTCCGCCCGCCGCGACAATTGCGCGGGCAGCGCCGTCTGACCACACTTCGATGTCTGACTGCGTATATCCTACAACAGTTTGCTTGCCGGTAGTGCCGGACGATGCGTGCACACGCACCAAATCCTCCTTTGGGACCGCAAACAGGCCAAATGGATAATTGTCCCTGAGATCCTGCTTTACGGTAAACGGGAGATTTACAATGTCATCGATAGATTTTATATCCTCAGGCTTTAGGCCTATTTCATCAAACTTGTTTTTATAAAACTCCACGTTCTCATATGCGTTTTTAACCATTTTAATCAGCCTTGCAGACTGTATAGCCTTTAAGTATGACGGCGACGCCTGTTCTATATCTTTATTAAAACAATTGTCCATTTTAATATCTCTCCCCAAATTATTTGTAATTATAGCCAAATTCAAAAGCCGCTTTATTAAGATTCAATAACTTCTTCGGAACTGTATTTTTCAAAGCTTCGTCCCATACGCTTTTCTCAAACTTCATCATCTTTGCCAAAACTCCGATAAGTACAACATTGACAGCCTTCGGCGAACCGGCCTCTACCGCGGGGGAGAGTGCATCAAAAGCTGTGATCAAAACGCCGCTTGCCTCTATGTTGCCTATTATCTCTTGCGGATATTCAGCAGCACCGGTTATGACAGGCATCGGATCTATTCTCTGCGTGTTGACGATCATCCGGCCGCCTTTCTTAAGGTATTTCAACCACCTTGCGGCCTCAAGCCGCTCAAAGCCTAGGATGAAATCGGCCTCTCCCTCATCTATAATAGGAGAATA
>JAIRUF010000101.1 GCA_031254555.1 Oscillospiraceae bacterium
GAGAGAACGGAGAGCAAAGAGGAATATGATATTTCTGATGTGCTTGCGGTTGACCGCTTGGCAAGGGATTTTGTCATGAGCAGGGTTTGCGGCGATATACCATTTATTTAACTGGAGTGATATATATTTTTAACTTAGCTAGTATTAGTTCCGTTTGGAACACCACGTGGCCGTTTGTTATAGCTATTTTATTTTTTGGTGTTATCATCTTTGTGCATGAGTGCGGCCATTTCTTTTTTGCAAGAATATTTAAAGTTAAGATAAACGAATTTTCAATGGGTATGGGTCCTGTAATTTTCAAGCGTCAAAGTGGAGATACCCAGTATTCTTTGCGTCTTTTCCCCATAGGCGGATTTGTCGCCATGGAGGGTGAAGATGAGGACAGCGATGATAAAAACGCTTTTGGCAAAAAGCCGCCGTGGCAGAGAGCGGTGATAATTGCAGCAGGCGCCATGATAAATTTAATCTTAGGCCTTATTTTAATGTCTGTGATAATTGCGTCAAGCCCTGACGGAATAGGAACTGCGCGCATAGCTCAGTTTGTGGGCGAAAATCCCCAAAGCCAGGCTCATGGGTTAATGGAAGGGGATGAGATAAAAGCCATAAACGGCCATCGCGTTTACACCAGTTATGACATCAATTTCTTTATGATGAGGGATAAGGACGCAGTGATAGACTTTACCGTGAGAAGAGACGGCGAAACCATTAATGTACGCAGCGTAAAGTTTGAAACGATGGAGATAGAGGGCGTCACAGCGGTAATATATGACTTTAAAATTGTCGGGATAGAAAAAACCTTTGGCAGTGTGCTCAAACATGCCGTTCTTGACTCAGTGTCAGTGGCAAGAATAGTGTGGATAAGCCTGTTTGACCTGGTCACTTTCCAGTTTAGTTTAAATGACTTAGCGGGTCCTATAGGCACTATGGAAATAATAGCGGACACGGCCTCTCAGGCGACAAGTGCAAACTATTCCGGGCTGCTTATGATAATGGCGTTTATAACGATAAACATCGGCATATTCAATTTACTGCCTCTGCCCGCGCTTGACGGGGGAAGACTTATCTTTATTATCATAGAAGGGATAAGGAAAAAGCCGATAGAGGCCAAATATGAGGCGCTTGTTCACAGTATAGGCATTGCGCTGCTTCTAACATTAATGGCGGTAGTGACATTTAATGATATTGTAAAGATCTTCAAGAGGTGAGTTTTTTGGAAAACAGACGTAAAAGTCGTCAAGTGACCGTGGGAGATATCAAAGTCGGCGGGGACGCTTCGATATCGGTTCAATCCATGCTCAGCAAACCTGCTGAGGATATTGAGGCAAATGTAAAGCAGGCATGTGAGCTCCAACAGGCCGGGTGCCAAATAATACGTGTATCCGTGCCGGATATGCCCAGCGTTAAGCTGGTAGAGGCCATTAAAAAGGAAGTGAGCGTTCCAATTGTAGCAGATATTCACTTCGATTATAGAATAGCGCTTGAATGCGTGCAGGCAGGTATTGATAAAATTAGAATAAATCCAGGGAACATAGGTTCTGATGACAAGATAAAACAGGTCGCAAGAGCATGTAATTTAAAAAATATTCCCATAAGGATAGGGGTAAACTCCGGATCCGTCAAAAGGGAACTGCTTGAAAAATTTGGCGGTCCAACCCCGCAGGCAATGGCCCAAAGCGCACTTGACAATGTAAAAATGCTTGAGGATGCAAGCTTTAATAATATTGTTATTTCTATAAAGTCATCCGACGTGCAAAACATGGTACAAGCATATAGGCTTGTTGCGTCACAATGTGATTACCCGCTGCATCTGGGTGTTACAGAGGCGGGTACAAAGCGCATGGGAATAATAAAGTCAAGTATTGGAATAGGCTCCTTGTTAGTTGACGGTATCGGCGATACAATAAGGGTATCGTTGACCGACGATCCGACTCAGGAGGTATACGCAGGCTTTGACATACTAAAAGCGGCCGGCATAAAAAAAGACGGCCCGCGGCTTATCTCGTGCCCCACGTGCGGGCGCACTAAAATTGACATAATATCCATTGCCAAAGAAGTTGAGGAAAGGCTGAGGGACTGTAAAAAGCCAATAGAGGTAGCCGTGATGGGATGTGCGGTAAACGGGCCGGGCGAGGCTAAACACGCTGATATAGGCATAGCCGGAGGAGACGGCTCAGGCCTTATCTTTAAGCATGGTGAAATTCTTCGCAAAGTGCCGGAAAAGGATTTGGTGGATGAACTTATCAGTGAGATAGAGAGGATGTAAAGTGATAAACAGCGCAAATTTTGGAGACCTGTTCTCAGGTTACATAGACACGGTAAAGTTTGCACAGCTTTTTTCTGCTGAAGTGTTGTTAAGCTTAGACAGAGAAAAAAGAGAGTTAAACTTGGAGTTTAAATATAAAAATCAAATTGACACAGCTTTGCTTGACAGTTTAAAAGCAGAGCTTAAATCGGCCTTAAAACTAAATAAAGTGAGTATAAAAACTCAGGCTGACCCTCCGGAGTTTTCAGTTGAGCTTATGCCGCAGATTATAGCACAAGTTAAAAAACATATACCGGCGGCAAATGGATTTTTAGAGGATTCCTATTTTCGCATAGATGGGGACAAGCTTACCATAACACTTACTCACGGCGGAGAAGATATACTAAAGGCTCACAGGTGCGGCGGATTTATAAGCAAGCTTATACAAGAGAGGTTTGGGCAGTCTTTTGTTGTAGGTTTTGACGGAGAAACCAAAATGAGCGCCGACAATAGCGTGCTTAAAAAAATGCAGTCAAAAGCGGAGCAAAAGACACGCCAAAACAGGCTTGAAGACAGTGACGAAGGCAAGGCAATCAGGCCGCACAAAATTGTAGATGGCCTGCCCCTGCGCTTTGAAACTGCAAAACCCATATACGGTGATGTGATAAAAAAAGTGCCAAAAGGCATTAAGGATATAAGTTTTGACGACGGCAATGTTGTTGTATGGGGTGATGTGTTTTCACTCGATGTAAGAGTTACCAAGGATAAGAGGAGCAGGATAATCAGCTTTAACATAACGGACTATCAGAGCTCATATAGCGTGAAGATTTTTGAACGGGTTGAAAACACGGCAGGGCTGCTAAAGGAAATAGAAAATGATATGACCGTTATAGTAAGGGGAACTGTCATATATGACAGTTATAAAAAAGAATATATAATTGAGGCCAAGGCAGTTTCAAAAGTTAAAAAAGTGAACAAGCAGGACTCCTGCCCGGAAAAACGCGTCGAACTTCATCTTCATACAAACATGTCCGCCCTTGACGGGATTGCCAACGTAAAAAAAATAGTTGCAAAAGCGGCGCAGTATGGTCACAAGGCCATTGCAATCACAGATCACGGTGTTCTTCAGGCTTATCCTGACGCCATGAAAGCGGGGAGTAAACACGGAGTTAAGATAATTTACGGTGTTGAATCCTATTTTTTAGATGATACAAATTTGCCGCAGGGCAAAACAGCCATGGAGCTGTTAAAGGAGAAAAAAATCAGGACATATCACCAGATAATACTGGTAAAAAATGAAGATGGCCTTAAGAATTTGTATAAATTGGTGTCAACAGCGCACACTCACAACTTTTATAAACGGCCGATAATTATGAAAAGTGAGCTTATACAACACAGGGAGGGTTTGATTCTGGGAACTGCCTGTGAAGCAGGTGAGCTTTACAGAGCCGTATTGAACGGCGAAAGTGATGAAAGAATCGTTGAAATAGCTCAGTTTTATGACTATCTTGAGATACAGCCCAACGGCAATAATATGTTTCATGTTAAGAGCGGAAAAGTATCAGGTCTTGAAGAACTGGAGAATATTAACCGCAAAATCATAGCTTTGGGTGACAGGCTTAAAAAACCTGTAGTAGCAACGTGTGACGTGCACTTTTTAAACGAGGAGGACGCTGTCTTTAGAGCAATATTGATGGCGGGTCAAGG
>JAIRUF010000150.1 GCA_031254555.1 Oscillospiraceae bacterium
AAAAACGGTGAATATAAGTGAATCTACTGTCGTAAGATTTGCAACTCAGCTTGGGTTTGAGGGGTATATAGAATTTCAAAAAGGACTGCACGAGCTGATTAAGAGCAAACTTACCTCTATTCAAAGAGTTGAAGTTACCAGTGTGAGGATGTCCAACAACGACATTCTTAAAAAAGTTCTTACCAGTGATATTGAGATGATAAAGAACACGTTGAACATTATATCAAGGGAGAGCTTTAAGTCGGCTGCAGAGCAAATAAACAGGGCAAAAAAGATTTATATATTGGGTGTGAGGAGCGCAGCACCGCTTGCAAGTTTTATATATTTCTATTTCAATTTGATATATGATAGTGTAGAACTTGTTGACACACAAAGCGAAAGCGGTATATTTGAACATATCTTTAAAATTACAGATGAAGACGTGTGCATAGCAATCAGCTTCCCGCGGTACTCAAAGCAAATTATAAATGCGCTTCAGTTTATAAACAGCAAGGGTGCAAAAATTATAGCGATAACTGATAATGAAAATTCGCCCATAGCGGCGTTTGCGCACTATATTCTCACCGCGATAAGCGACATGGCGTCATTTGTCGACTCTCTTGTCGCGCCTTTAAGTGTTATAAATGCATTGATAGTGGCGGTCTCACTTAAAAATAAAGATGAAGTCTTTAAGAAGTTCAGAGAACTTGAGGATGTATGGGACAAGTATCAGGTATATGAGAAGCTGGAGGAATATGACTCTGATGCAAAATAAGGTAGTTGTCATAGGCGGTGGTGCTGCCGGCGCGATTGCCGCAGGAACCGCGGCATTCAGGGGGCTGGATGTAACATTGCTTGAGCGAAATGACAGGATCGCAAGAAAGATAATGATAACAGGCAAGGGACGCTGCAATTTAACAAACAATGTTCAATCAGTTTATGAGATTATTGACAATATACCGCGAAACGGCCGATTTCTTTACAGCGCTTTTTCTCAGTTTATGCCATATGATACCATTGATTTTTTTGAATCTTTGGGTGTAAAGTTAAAGGTGGAAAGAGGAAATAGAGTTTTTCCGCTATCAGATAAGTCTGTTGATGTAGTGGACGCTCTGAATTTATTTTTAAAAAAAAGCGGCGTAAAAACAAAAACGTCCAGAGCTTGCGAGCTTATTATAGATGAAGGCCAAGTTACAGGAGTAAAAATGGCAAACGGAGATATTGTTTTTGCCGATGCCGTAATAGTGGCGACAGGGGGATTATCTTATCCCAAAACCGGGTCAACAGGTGACGGATATTATTTTGCAAAATGTGCCGGGCATACGATAGTCCCGCCAAAACCATCACTGGTTGCACTTAAGAGCAGTGATACGTTTTGTGCTCAGCTTCAAGGGTTGTCCCTTAAAAATATATCTATAAAGGTTTTAGACAATGAAAGAAAAGAAGTTCTGTACAGTGACTTTGGAGAAATGATTTTTACTCACGTTGGCCTGTCCGGTCCGGTTATTTTAAGCGCGAGTTCGCACATAAGGGATTTTAATAGCGGCAAGTTTTGCGTATCTATAGATTTAAAGCCGGCTCTTAGCTTAGAACAGCTTGATAGCAGGGTGCAAAGGGACTTCTTAAAATACTCAAACAAAGATTTTTCCAATTCTCTATTTGAACTTTTGCCGCGCAAAATGATTCCTGTTATAATAAAAAAATGCGGAATACCAACTGATTTAAAAGTTAACCAAATAACCAAAGAAATGCGAAAAGCTTTTACATATGCTATTAAAAATTTTATTGTTACGATCAGCGGGTTTGGGGATATCAATGAGGCTATTGTAACGTCTGGCGGCGTTAGCACCGATGAGATAGATCCAAAAACCATGCGGTCTAAAAAAGTAGAGGGGCTTTACTTTGCAGGCGAGGTTATTGATGTTGACGGGTATACAGGCGGCTTTAACCTTCAGATAGCCTTTTCTACAGGGCGTCTTGCGGGAAATTCAATC
The DNA here is from genome assembly GCA_031254555.1 of Oscillospiraceae bacterium. GTDB lineage: Bacteria > Bacillota > Clostridia > Oscillospirales > Acutalibacteraceae > RZYX01. The sequence continues at coordinate 1,974 of JAIRUF010000150.1, forward strand.
TTGGAGGACCATAGATTATGATTAATATTGCCATAGATGGGCCCTCAGGCGCGGGCAAAAGTACAATTGCAAAAAGAGTTGCCAAAGAGCTTGGGTATATATATGTAGACACTGGTGCGCTTTACCGAGCGATAGGGCTTAACGCTGTAAGGCACTGTGTTGACACAAAAGATGAGAATTTAGTTGCAGAGACTTTAAAGGATATAACCCTTGAACTTAAGTTTATAGATGGCAGCCAAAGGGTGTTGCTAAACGGAGAAGACGTGTCCCAGGCAATACGTACACCGGATGTTTCCATGGCGGCGTCAGATGTTTCGGCAGCTCCGTGCGTTAGGGATTTTTTGTTTAACTTGCAGCGTACTTTAGCTGAAAATAATAACTGTCTTATGGATGGCAGGGATATTGGAACTGTTGTTCTGCCCGACGCGGACGTTAAAATCTACTTGACAGCCTCTGCAGATGAGAGGGCTAAAAGAAGATTTAATGAGTTTTTAAACAGCGGTGAAGAAGTGACAATGCAGAGCGTGAAAAAACAAATGAAAGAGCGTGATTATCAGGACTCCAATAGAAAAGTGGCTCCGTTAAAACCTGCCAGAGACGCTATTGTGGTGGATTCAACTGACAAGACGTTACAGCAGGTTGTTGACATGATAATTGAATTGGCAAAGGGGAAGGCATATGGGTAAGCAAGTAAAATATAATTATAATAAAAAAATAAAGAGCAAGGGCATCTCTTATTATTTTTGGCTGCCTCTGGCAAGGTTTCTCCCGCACATCAAGTTTAGGCGGGTAATAAGATGCGGCACGGAAAACATACCCAAAGAGGGCGGAATCATTTTGGCGTCAAATCATATTAGCGGATTTGACCCAATTACAGTTGGTGGAAGCGGAGGAAGAGACCTTCATTTTATGTCTAAGATTGAGCATTTTGAAAACTGGTATTCTCCTTTATTAAGGGTATTTAACGGGTTTCCGGTAAACAGGGGGAATACAGACAAGTCATCGGTTGAATATGCAATAAGAGTGGTAAAAGAGGGACATGTGCTGGGAATGTTCCCAGAGGGAACGCGCTCAAAGACTTTTGAAAAACCTGTAAAGGGCAAGTCTGGTGTGGCTCTGATAGCAAGAGAGGCCAGGGCGGATGTTTTGCCCATATCATTATATAAAGTTCAAAGGGACAAAAAGTGGTCCGATTTAATAGTTCGTTACGGCGAAGTGATTAAGTATGAGGATTTTGGATTCACCGATGAAAAAAAATCCAGGGAACTCAAAGATGCAACTAAAAAAATTATGGGAGAGATCGGTAAGTTATGGGAACAGGGCGATGCGAAATTATAGTGGCTAAATCAGCGGGATTTTGTTTTGGTGTTAAAAGAGCTGTCGATACAGTTTATAAAACGTTGGAAAATTCAGACTCAGTTTATACGCTGGGTCCTGTTGTACACAATAAAAGGGTTATCGACGACCTTGAAAAAAAGGGTGTAAAGATAATAGATAAGCCGGAGTGCGCACCTGTCGGTTCAACTATAGTTATACGTGCACACGGAATAAAAAAACAGGTCCTGCGCGATATTGAAACGTTGAGGATTGATTATAAGGACGCCACATGCCCTATAGTTCGGAAAATCCAAAAAGCGGTTGATGATAAACTTCGTGAAGGGTATAGAATTTTAATTGCAGGGGATAAAAATCATCCTGAAATAATAGGGATAGTAAACGGCTTTATCGAAGAATCCCATATTTTTAAAGACGAAAAAGAGCTCAATGATCTTATAGAGTCTCATCCAGAACTTATAAATATGCCTGTTTTTGTGGTGTCCCAAACAACTTTTAATGTGCAGGAGTGGGAAAAGTGCGTAAGAAAGATAAAAATGGTGTATACAAAAGCTATCATTTTTGATACAATATGTGGTGCAACCGAGGAAAAGCAAAAAGAGGCAAATGAACTTTCCCAAAAGTGTGATTTGATGGTTGTTATCGGTTCACCTAACAGCTCAAATACAGTTAAGTTGAAAGAGGTATGTTTAAAAAATTGTCCTGCATATTTAATAGAATCGGCACAGGATGTTTTGGATATTGATTTCAGCGGATGTTCTCGCGTTGGTATAACTGCCGGGGCTTCAACTCCTGACAGTTTAATAAAGGAGGTTTTCGATTTTATGTCGGATTTGTTGAAAGAGAATGAGGAAGTGACAAAAGAGGAGTTTTCCGCTGCAGAATCTGAAGAAGAAATAAGCTTTGAGCAAGCTCTTGAGGAATCGCTTAAAAGCATGAATACTGACCAGCAGATAAAAGGCGTTATTGTGGGTATTGCGCCCAATGAGATTCAAGTTGACATAGAGAGAAAACACGCGGGTTATATCCCATATAACGAATACAGCTTTGACCCTAATATTGATCCCGGAAAAGACGCGAAAATCGGGGATGTCATTGATGTTATTATCATGAAAACGAACGATGCTGAAGGAACTGTGATGCTTTCTAAAAAGAGAGTGGACGCATCTAAAGCCTGGGACGATATTATAAGTGCCAATGAAAACGGCACAGTTATTGACGGTACGGTAACGGATATAATAAAAGGCGGAGTTTTGGTTTCTACACTCGGCGGAATAAGAGTTTTTATCCCGGCATCGCTTGCAACCGCGTCAAAAAATGATCCGCTGGAAGATATGTTAAACCAAAAAGTTTCATTTAAGGTAATTGAAGTCAACAGGCATAAAAGAAGAATAGTGGGCTCCATAAAGTCCGTTCTTATAGATTCCCGTAAAGAGGCTCAAAAAGCTTTTTGGGAAACGGTTCAAGTGGGTGATACATACACTGGCGTTGTCAAGTCTATGACAAGTTACGGCGCGTTTGTATCCATTGCCGGCGGTGTTGACGGTATGATACATATTTCTGAATTGTCATGGAACAGGATAAAACACCCGTCAGAAGTGTTAAGCATAGGTGATACGGTAGAGGTGTATATAAAGTCGCTTGACGACAATAAGATATCTCTTGGATACAAAAAAACACAGGATAACCCATGGGAGATACTAAAAGGAAAACACAGCGTTGGAGACGTTATAACATCAAAGATTGTCGGAATGACAAGCTTTGGCGCCTTTGCGCAAGTTGTTCCGGGATTAGACGGGCTGATACATATATCCCAGCTTGCTGACAGGTATGTTGAAAAACCACAGGAGGTTTTGTCCGTAGGTGAGGAAGTCACAGTAAAAATAACTGAAATCGACTATGATAAAAAAAGGATAAGCTTATCCGTCCGCGCGTTGATCGAACCTAAGCTTCCAGACGAAGACTCGGAACAGCCAGTCATAGATGACACACAAGTGAAGGCCGATAAAGAACCCTCTGAGCAAAAACAGCCGGAGGAAATAAAAGAAGATACTCCGGTTGATGCAATTCTGCAAGAGGCTGAGGCTGTTCAAGACACAATCAATGAAGAAAAAGCGGAAGAAGAACAGTCTGAAACAAATTCGGAGCAGTAGGCGGACGCTTGCTGCTAATACAGGAAGATGGCACTGTTTTAAAAGGAGACTTGTGATAAGTTATTAAAGTTATTTCACACTGCCCCTTGTAAAAAATACAGGGGCATTTTTCTGCTGGCAAGAGTGTATCCAAGTTTTTACCTTTAACCTGTGTTGTTCTAAAAGTGAGGGGGACTGTAGTGTTTAAGAGGATAAATATTATATGCGGCCATTATGGGTGCGGCAAAACAAACTTCTCTATAAACGCCGCTTTGAACATGAAGAAAGACGGTAAAGATGTGGTTTTAATCGACCTTGATGTAGTCAACCCATATTTTAGAACATCGGATTACAGGGAATCACTTCAAAAAAATGGGATCAAAGTGATCTCACCCGTCGCGGCAGGATCAACGCTTGACGCACCTTTTTTGTCATCCGCAATAGACTCGTCACTTTACCAAAAGGACAGCTGCGTAATAGTAGACGTCGGAGGGGACGACGCGGGCGCCACGTCTCTTGGCAGGTTCAAAAGTATCATAGAGGATAACTACGATTATCAGTGCCTTTATGTTGTCAATAAATACAGGAAGTTAATATCAGAGCCGGAGTTTGCTATAAAACTAATGCGGGAGATAGAGTCAGCATCAAAACTTAGAATGGACGCGCTGGTAAACAACTCGCATCTTTCAAACTTTACAACGCCGGACGTTGTTTTGTCCGCAGGTGAATATGCGCAGGAGATAAGCAGGCTATCCGGCTTGCCGCTGATTGCAACTACAGCGCCGAAACAAATCAGTGATAAACTGTTGGGAAGGGTTCCGGCTCTTTATCCTGTTGAAATAATTGTGAGTCTGCCGTGGGCAGATAAAGGAGATGTGTTAAATGCCTAAAGTAATAATTGATCCGGATGTGTGCAAAAGCTGTGAATTATGCATAACCGCATGTCCCAAAAACATCATTGACATTGACAAAAAGATGATCAACGATAAAGGTTATCACCCCGCCATTGTGATTGACCAAGAAAAATGCATAGGCTGCAGTGCGTGTGCTATAATGTGTCCGGACTGCGCGATTACTGTGGAAAGGTGAGTGATAAGTATGGAAGAAAGAATTTTAATGAAGGGCAATGAAGCTTTGGCGGAAGCTGCCATTCAGGCAGGATGTATCCGCTTTTTCGGATACCCGATAACCCCTCAAACTGAGGTGGCGGCATATATGTCTAAAAGGCTGCCTAAAATAGGCGGAACATATCTGCAGGCTGAGTCAGAGGTGGCCGCTGTCAACATGCTGCAGGGGGCCGGCGCTGCGGGTGCCCGCGCGATGACCTCTTCATCATCTCCGGGTATAAGCCTTAAAACCGAGGGAATATCCTATATGGCCGGCGCTGATATTCCGGGGCTTATAATAAATGTTCAGCGCGGAGGTCCGGGACTTGGCGGCATTCAACCCTCTCAGGCGGATTATTGGCAGGCTACAAAGGCGCCGGGGCACGGAGACCTTCATATAATTGTATTTGCTCCAAGCTCTGTTCAGGAGATGGTAGATTTAGTGGAGAACGCTTTTGACCTGTCAGACGAGTACCGTATACCGGCGATGATATTGGCAGACGGACTATTAGGGCAGATGATGGAGCCTGTTACAATAAAGAAATCTGAAGGCGGCAAAAAGCTTCCTGAAAAAAAATGGGCCGCAAAAGGTCATGGACATAAGAGAGCGCACAATATTATAAACTCTCTTTATCTAAAGGCGGCCGACCTTGAGAGAGTTATAAATGAGCGCTTTGAGCGCTATAAAGAACTAGAGGTTAAGCATACCAGATGCGAAAGATATATGACTGACGACGCAGACGTTGTAGTTGTCGCGTACGGAGCTACCGGAAGAATCGCTAAGGCGGCCGTTAAAGCAGCCCGCGAGCAGGGAGTAAAGGCAGGGTTGTTTCGGCCCATAACTCTATGGCCTTTCCCAAAACAGGATCTTAAAGATATAGCTAAAAGTGCGAAGGCGTTTTTAACCGTAGAGATGAGTATGGGTCAAATGGTAGATGACGTGAAACTTGCCATTGACTGTAAGCGTCCTGTTGATTTCTTCGGCCACACAGGGGGTATAGTGCCTACTCCCCAAGAGGTATTAGACAAAATTTTAAAACTTGCAGGAGGTGAGAGGTAATGGCTGTAGTTTTTAAAAGACCTCATGCGCTTACAAATGTGCCTACACATTACTGCCCCGGTTGCACACACGGAATTATCCACAGACTGGTGGCGGAGGCGCTGGATGAACTTGACCTAGAGGGCAGGACTGTAGGAATAGCTCCTGTTGGATGTGCTGTAATGGCGTATGATTACTTTAACTGTGATATGATAGAAGCACCTCACGGGCGTGCGCCTGCAATTGCCACCGGCGTAAAACGCTCCGTCCCGGACAGTATAGTGTTTACATATCAGGGGGACGGGGACCTTGCGGCTATCGGGACTGCTGAAACTGTCCATGCAGCGGCAAGAGGGGAAAACATAACTATTATATTTGTAAACAATGCTATTTATGGAATGACAGGAGGTCAAATGGCGCCGACAACGCTCCCGAATCAGGTTACACAGACCTCTCCTTTCGGAAGGGATATAAGCCAGGCCGGGTTCCCCATAAAGGTGTGCGAGATGCTGTCAACACTTGAAGGCTCGTCATATATAGCTCGAGTGTCTGTCGACTGTGTGCGAAATGTAAATATTGCTAAAAAGGCAATTAAAAAGGCTTTTGAGATCCAGTCGCAGGGACGCGGGTTTACTCTTATAGAGGTTCTCTCAACATGTCCTACAAACTGGGGAGTATCACCAAAAGATGCGCTGCAATGGCTGCGTGACAATTTAATTCCTTATTATCCTTTAGGTGTGTATAAAGATGTTACCGAGGTGAAAAAGGAGGAACTTTGTGATGGGTGATTTAAATTCCATTCTTGCAGGCTTTGGCGGACAGGGGATACTCTTTATGGGTAAAGTTATCGCCACTGCGGGACTTTTGGAGGGGAAAGAGGTTTCATGGCTGCCGTCATACGGCCCGGAAATGCGCGGAGGCACGGCAAATTGCAGTGTGTGCATTTCAAGCGGGGATATTTGTTCTCCTCTTGTCACAAGTCCCAATGTACTGATAGCTATGAACCTGCCGTCATTTACGAAATTTATAGATACGGTAGTGCCGGGCGGGACCGTGATTGTCGACAGCACTTTGATATCCAAAAAAGTAGAGCGCAATGACGTTAATGTATGCTATATTCCGGCATCAGCGCTTGCCGAGCAAAGTGGACTCAAGGGGCTTGCGAATATCATACTAATAGGCAAACTGCTTGAGCTGACTGGATTTTGCGAATATCTGTCAATAAAAAAGACTATAGAGAAGGTCGTTCCCCCAAAAAAGCAGCACCTTATTCAGAAGAATATGGAAGCCATTGATATAGGGTATAACTACAAGGGATAACGAAATAAAAAAACCGTGGGCAAAGCCTGCGGTTTTTTTATATGTATTGCCGGACGTTCTCAAGCCGGCTGAACTTTTATCACTTTAGGTAAACCATTGGTTTTAGCTTTTTTGCTTTAGGCCCTTTCTTTCAAGAAGTGCGTTAATGCGCTCAGACGGGCTTAAAAGCTTGCTGACAGATGAATCGTGGTTAAGGGCATCAATTATATATGATATATACTTTGACATCTCAACCTCAACAAACCATTCACGTTGTTTTAGTTCAGGTGACCTGTAGACTAGGTTTGTGGTGAACACCTTATGGAAGATCCCGTCTTTGTAGGCGTTATCAAACATTTCAAGCCCATTGCAAAACAGCCCAAAAGACACGCATAAAAATATTCTTTTAGCCTTAAGATCCTTAAGCTTGCCGGCAACCTCCAGTATTGATTCACCGGAAGAAATCATATCATCTATTACTAAAACATCCTTGCCCTCAACTTCGGCGCCCAAGTACTCATGTGCCAAAATTGGGTTGCGGCCGTTTACGATCTTAGAGTAGTCGCGGCGTTTATAGAACATGCCAAGTTCCACGCCAAGCACGGTTGCATAATAAATACCCCTGCCCATTCCGCCCTCGTCGGGGGATATGACCATGAGGCTTTTGGAATCAATTTTTAAGTTTTCAACCGTGTTTAAAAGGCTTTTTATAATTTGGTATCCTGACGATACGTTTTCAAAACCTCTAAGGGGTATTGCGTTTTGAACCCTAGGGTCGTGAGCGTCAAAGGTCAGCACATTGTCAACCCCCATAAGGCTGCAGAGTTCCTGCAGAGCTATAGCGCAGTCCAGCGATTCCCTAGAACTCCTTTTATGCTGCCTGCCTTCATACAGCATGGGCATTATGACTGTGATTCTGTGTGCCTTACCGCCAATGGCCGCGATTATTCTTTTGAGATTTGCAAAATGCTCGTCCGGACTCATTGGGACAGTGTGCCCATACATTTCATATGTGACTCCATAATTGAATACATCCGCAAGTACAAATATATCGTATCCTCTTACAGATTGGTCTATAACCGCCTTGCCTTCGCCTGTTCCAAATCTCGGCAAACTGACATCTACAATGTAAGAATCTTTAAAGTACCCGTCAAAACTTATTGATGATTTATGCTCGTCTTCACTCTCCAGTCTCCATTTAACAATATATTTGTCAATCTTTTCAGCCATTTCCTCACAACCGGGCAACGCAATAATGCCAAGCTTGCCGTAAGGAATGGTTGTAAATCCCTTGCTCCGTGATTCAATAGTCATTTTTAACCTCCGAGTAACTATGAGAATACATAAACAACCCCAAAAATGCAAAAATCAAATTAATTTTAGCATACATTTTTACATTTAACAATATTATTTTACATAAAAATTACTATATGAAAATTCCGTTCTATCTGTTTTGAATATATGGTTCTTTTGGATTGATTTTTGCAAAATGGACTGATATAATATATTGAGTTAATAAAAATATGCTCGATACAAGTAATGACATTTTTCACCTAGACTTATGGAAAGGATTGGAGAAAATAATGGCATCTGAGATGATCAATCAAGTTATAGCCGCGGAAAAAGCTGCCGCTGAAAAAGAAACAGCGGTTAAAGAACGGGCGGCAGGCATTATAAAATCTGCTCAGGATGAGGCAAAATCCCACATAGAGGCGGAAAAAAATAATGCTGCAAGGAAGTCAGAGCAGATCATAGCGCAAGCTCAAAAAAGTTCAGATGATATTTTTGAGAGTGCAAAGGCAAAGGCAAAGACACAAAGTCAAAGTCTTCGTGCTGACGCTCAGGCAAAATTAAGTGAAGCTGTCAGCGCAGTGGTCAACTATATAATACCGCAGTAATTGCAGTATTGTTATGTGATTTAGAAATTTTAATAATAAGGAGGTGTTTTCTATATGGCTATCTTGGAAATGAAGCGCATAGAGATTTTGGCAATGCTTGCAAACAGCAAGAAAATTGTTGACCTCTTACAGGAGTATGGAGTAGTGGAGATAGACGACCACCAAGAAGAGAGTTCAGATATTCTGTACAAGGTTTCCGTGTCCCCTGCTATATCTCAAATTGAAAGATTTCATGCTTCAGCAGAGTCTGCAATTGAGATTTTGAATAATTATGCTCCTGTAAAAAGCTCTATGTTAGCGTCATTTGCACCGAGAAAAGATATGACCGTATCTGAGTTTTTGGAGAAATCTCAAGATGTTGATAAAATTCTTGATAGATGTTCAAAGCTCAATGGGGTCTATAAAAAGATACAGGATAAAAGGATTGAAATCGTAAGATGCAATACATTGATAGAAGGTCTTGCCCCTTGGCTGGAATTGGACATCCCGTCTTCGTTTAAAGGCACAGCAAGTACTTCCGCATTTATTGGAAGATTGCCTGATGCGTATGACAGGGAGTCTTTAATTTCTGCCATTGTCTCAGCGGAGCCGGAGCTTGGATTTGATGTTGAAATTATATCAAGCGACAAAATACAAACCTGTATAATAGCTATATGCCATAAAGATGGTGAAAAAGATTTTGAGCAAGCGCTGCGCAGGCTCGGTTTTATAACCGTCTCTGACCCCAACAGTGCACTGCCGGGAGAAAGGATGGACCAGCTGCAAAAGGACATTGAGAAGTGCAATGATGATATTGCCGAATATGAATCGGAGATAAATTCTTTTGCGCAAGAGCGTGAGCAAATTGAATTTTTGCTCGATTATTTAATGATTAGAATTGACAAGTATAAAATACTTGACAAGCTGTCTATGAGCAAAAATATCTTTATTGTAAGCGGTTATATCCCGGCAACTGAGGTAGACGGACTTGAGGAAAAACTGGAGGCAAGATTCGACGTTGCAATAAGTGTTACCGATCCGGATTTTGAAAATGAAGATGTTCCGGTGGCTTTAAGCAACGGAAGAGTGGCATCTACCATGGAGTTTGTAACAAACATGTATTCTACTCCCGGGCACGATGACATAGACCCCAATCCATTTATGCCTTTTGCATATTTTAACCTGTTCGGGCTCATGCTTGGGGATGCAGGTTATGGTCTGCTAATGGTTATTGTAACCCTTTTTGTCAAGCTTAAGATAAAGCCGGAACCGGATAAGATGAGATCAGTGGACTACGGACTATACTGCGGTATATTTACTGTTATTTGGGGAGCTCTTATGAATGGTTGGTTTGGAGATCTTCCCCAATACCTTGGAATAACTTTTATAACAGATAACCATTGGTATTGGTTCCAGCCGCTTGACCACACGACAAGATTCCTGCTGTTCTGTTTCTTCTTGGGATTACTCCACTTAGGATTTGGCGTGGTTGTAAACATGATAGGTAAGTTCAAAAAGGGCAAAATTTTAGATGGAATACTGGACAATGTTCCTGTTTTGATGATCATTGTCGGAGTATTGCCGCTGATCAACAGTCAGATAGGCGGAACAGCTTTAGCTGAGACTGTGCAGACTTTGTTTATCTACGACTTCCTCACAGGTCCCGCTGGAAGAGTGCTCTATATGTGCCTTGCGGCAGGAGCAATACTCGTTGTTCTCACACAGGGAAGGGACTCAAAAGGAATTATCGGAAAACTCGGAGGCGGGCTTTGGGCTATATACAATGCCGCGTCCGGATACCTTGGAGATATTCTTTCGTACTCAAGACTGTTGGCGCTGGGACTTTGTACCGGAGTTATTGCGTCGGTTATAAATCAGCTTGCCTCAATGCCGGGAAACCCGATCATATTCGCGGTGGTTTGTGTCTTCGGACACGCGGTTAACTTGGGTATCAACCTGATCGGAACTTATGTTCACACAAACAGGTTGCAGTACGTTGAGTTTTTCTCAAAATTTTATGAAGGCGGGGGAAGGTTATTCCAACCTCTTAAAGCTAATTCAAAAACATTTAAATTTAAGGAGGAAGCTAAATCATGACAATGGGTAGTGTATTATTAATTCTTGGGGCAGCATGTGCTTCAATTTTTGCAGGCATAGGTTCAGCAAAGGGTGTTGGACTTGTAGGTGAGGCCGGGGCAGGCGTTATTGCAGAGGATCCCTCAAAGTTTGGTAAAATACTTATTTTACAGATCCTTCCAGGAACACAGGGCCTTTATGGATTCCTTGCAGCATTCCTTATACTCAATAATTACACATCTGAACTTTCATTTGCAGCAGGTTTGGGATACTTTGCGGCCGCCCTTCCAATAGCGGTGGTAGGATTGATTTCAGGCATAGCACAGGGACGCGTTGCGACAGCGGGCGTTGGAGTCGTCGCTAAAAGGCCTGACCAAAGCGGTAAGGCCCTCATCATGGCTGCTATGGTTGAGACATATGCGGTTCTTGCACTTCTTATCTCAATCCTTCTCATCGGTCAGGTAGGCTAATAAAACACTTATAAGATCCGTTAAGGAGAGTTATTAATGACAGGGTTAAACAAAATTATAGATAAAATTTCACAGGACTCTGTTGCAAAGTGTGAGAGCATCATATCTGACGCTCGAAATGAGGCGGCTAAAATTTTAAATGCTGCTGTTCTAAGCGCAAAGGATGAAACCGTCAATATTATAGGAGAGGCAAACGCCAAGGCGAAAACTATATTGGAAATGGCTGATTCCGGAGCGCAGTTTACTATAAGAAAAGAGCTTCTTGCGGCCAAGATAGAAATATTGGACAACGCAATAGAGGCGGCAGCTAAAAAAATAAAAGAATTGCCCGACGATGAAT
>JAIRUF010000158.1 GCA_031254555.1 Oscillospiraceae bacterium
GTTCATCGCGCATACAAGCATAATAGAGCACGGATATGTTAAAGTGCCCATTACCCTGGAAATAGATATAGAGCCGTCCTCCATGGGCTGCCTCAGCGTCTCCATGGAAGCGCGTGAAAATTCAGGCAATTCATCTAAAAACAAAACCCCGTTATGGGCAAGTGAAATTTCCCCGGGTTTGGGAACCGTCCCCCCGCCGGCAAGTCCGGATGAAGAAACGGTGTGGTGAGGGGAGCGGAACGGGCGGGTTTTGACCATTGGACGGATTGAAGACAAGGCGCCGGATACAGAATATATTTCGGTTGTTTCAATCGATTCGTCAAAGGTCATGTCGGGCAATATTGACGGAAGTCTTTTTGCAAGCATACTTTTGCCTGATCCGGGTGTGCCTATCATCATAACGTTGTGGCTGCCGGCAGCGGCAATCTCAAGTGCCCTCTTCGCCTCATACTGGCCCTTAACGTCTGAAAAATCGAGGATATCAGTAAAATCGTTATAGCGCCCAAAACTTATAGGATCACAAGATTTTATTTTTTTGTTCTCGTTAAAATGGCCTATTATCTCAGAGATATGCTTTACTGCAAAAATATTAATTCCTGAGACTATAGAGGCCTCACAAGAGTTGTCAAACGGTATAAAAATATTTTTAAAGCCAAAGGATTTTGCCTTTATCACCATCGGAAGAACTCCGTTTATCCGCCTTAAATCACCGTTGAGGGATATCTCCCCCAGAAATGCATAGTCCTTTTCCGGGCATGCCATTTGTTTTGTAGCGGTGAGAATAGCGGCCAAAATAGGAAGATCGTAAATAGGTCCTTCTTTGCGGAGATCGGCGGGTGCTAAATTAACTGTTATACGGCTTACAGGGAAATCAAGCGAACAATTTTTAATGGCGGACCGAACCCTTTCCTTTGACTCGGATACAGAGGAATCAGGCAAACCGACCAAATCAAAACGCGGCAATCCGGAGGAGAGGTCAACCTCGACCTCGACAACAAAGGAGTTCATGCCGCAAAGCCCCATGCTATACACTTTCGAATACAATTTGATCACCATCCCATCAATGTCGAATTATACACCATTTAGTCGAAATGCACAAGTGTTTTGGAAGTTTGGCAGCATGGGATGAACAGGACTGAAAGGTCGTATTTAAGCCTTTATAAATAAGGGTTGGATTTATGCGCGCATGGCTAAGTATTTGTTTGACAAAGCATGTATTTTAGCGGTATTATTAAATAATAATAAACAAATAAGCATTTGTAAGGAGAAAACTATGCACGATGTAAATGAGCTGTATGATTTATGGAAAATAAAGTGTATAAATGATTCCGCTCTTATGGAAGAACTAAAAAGCATAGAGGGAAATGACGCTGAAATAGTAGAGAGATTTTATAAAAATCTGGAGTTCGGCACAGCTGGTTTAAGGGGAATACTCGGCGCCGGAACAAACAGGATGAATGTCCATACGGTAAATCAATCAACACAGGGATTGTGCAGCTTTTTGAATGATAAGTACAAAGGTGATATAAGCGTTGCGATAGCCTTTGATTCAAGGAATAACTCATACATTTTTGCAAAGAGTGCGGCCGGTGTTTTTGCCGCCAACGGGATAAAAGTACACTTTTTTCAGGAACTTGTTCCAACACCCATGCTTTCATTTGCGGTGAGAAACCTTGGCTGCAAATCGGGAATAATAATAACGGCAAGCCATAATCCTGCGGAGTATAACGGATATAAATGCTACAGCCCGCAGGGCTATCAAATGACGGATGATGAAGCAAAAGAGACATATGAATACATCCAAAAGACCGACATGTTTGACGACATAAAAAAAATGGACTTTGATGAAGCGTTGGAGACGGGAATGATAGAGCTGGTAGGTGACGGCTTAATAGAGGATTATTATAAAAGAGTACACAGCTGCGCTATATCTGCGAAAGACTGTATAACAGCCGGACTGAAGGTTATATTTACCCCGCTTAACGGCGCTGGAAATAAGCCGGTTCGGGAAATTCTAAAGAGGATAGGAATTAAAGATGTAAGGGTGGTAAAGGAGCAGCAGGATCCTAACGGTAATTTTCCTACTTGTCCGTATCCGAATCCTGAGATAAGGCAGGCCTTTGAGCGTGCCATAAAACTTGCAAAAACCGGCAATGCCGACCTTCTTATTGCGACAGATCCGGACTGTGACAGGATGGGAACAGCAGTTTTTGACGGCTCTGAATATAAACTGCTTTCCGGAAATGAGGTAGGCGCGCTATTCACCCAATATATATTATCGCAGTATAAAGAGAAAGGCATAATGCCCGATAATCCGATTGTGTTAAAATCAATAGTTACCTCCACGCTTATAGAGAAAATAGCGAAGAGATACGGCGCGCGAACCATTAGCCTGCTGACGGGATTTAAGTATATAGGCGAGTATATAACAGAGCTTGAAAAAGAGGGGATAGAAAACTCTTTTATTATAGGAATCGAGGAAAGCTACGGGTATCTTATCGGTACACATGCCAGGGATAAGGACGCTGTAGTCGCCTCGATGTTGGTGTGCGAGATGGCATCGTACTACAAAAATTTAGGCAAGACCTTAATAGACGTTATGAACGATATATATAATGAGTATGGGGCATACCTAAATAAAGTTGAGAACTTTACTTTCCAGGGTGCCGCAGGTATGAAGGAGATGTCCGGCATTATGTCGGGGTTAAGGTGCTCCAGCCCAGATACAATAGCGGGACTGCCGGTTTTATCGGTAACAGATTATGAAACTGGAGACAGGGTTTATACAAATGGACGTGCGCCGGTTAAAACTGGGCTTCCAAGCTCAAATGTTATTTCATATGAACTGCCAAATGGCAGCCAGGCAATGATTCGGCCCTCCGGAACAGAGCCTAAAATAAAGATATACATTACCGCGTGTGAATCAGAAATGGAAAAAGCACAGATACTTTATAATGAAATATCGGATGATTTAAAAAAACTTATGAAAGTTAACTGAGGTGACTAAAAAATGACGGGCAAGAATGCAAAAATATTTACAAGAGCAATTGCGTTAATACTGGCACTTATCATGCTTGGAGGAGTTATGGTTGCAGCCATACAGGCAT
>JAIRUF010000166.1 GCA_031254555.1 Oscillospiraceae bacterium
TGTTCGGTGTTCAAAATCAGCGCAGACAAATATTTTAATTACATTTGGATTGTCACGCAGGACAAAATCAGCGCATCTGCCAACTATAATACACGCACACTTTTGAGCGTATTCGGTTATAAGCCTTGCCTGCTCTACAAATAACCGGTCCTGCACGGTAAGGGTCTGGCTGTTTATGTTTGAAAAAATATTGTTGCCCATAGCAAGAGAATACATAAAGCTGCTTGCGGCTTTTTCGTCAATACCGGGCAGTTTGTTTAAATCTATACCGATGTTGGTCGCTGCAGATTCAGCAATTGTTTTATTGTAAAACGGCACGTCAAGCTTCTCGGCTAATTTTTTGCCGATCTCATGTCCGCCGCTTCCGAACTGGCGGGATATGGTTATGATATTGTGCACATAAATACCTCCCTTAAGTGTCTTTTTGAGCAGCTTCATTATATTTTGCAGATTCTTTTTTAAATATGGTTATTCCCATAATCACAGACATGACGGCACTGAATATGTCCGCTATTGGTTGTGCAAATACAATACCGTACATCTCAAAAAATCTGTTGCCCAAAATCAAAAGAGGAATAAATACAAACCCCTGCCTTGAAACTGAGAGTAAAAGCGACGGTATCCCTTTGCCAAATGCTTGAAATGTTGAATTAAGTAAAAATAAAACTGACAAAAACGGCACAGATGAAATCATTATTCTTAAAAAAGTTGCGCCAAGTTTTATAACGGAGGAGTCGTCAATAAAAAGCTGTATCGCGTATTCGCCTGCAAAAAACAGCATAAGAGTTAAAAGGCTGCCCAGTATCAGTGCAGTAATGGCCGTAAATTTAACGGTGCCCTGCATTCGTTTCATATTGCCCGCCGAATAATTATAGCCTACTATAGGTGCTACTCCTTGGGCAAGACCCATCAAAACCAGGGCCGGCAGCATGTGTATCCGGTTTACAATGCCAAGGGCCGCAACAACATTGTTGCCATACAGCACCGCGTAATTGTTAAGTAGTATGGATGATATGCTCATGAGCAGGTTGGTTAAAGACGCGGGAGCCCCGATCTTTAATATGTTAGAAATCATGTTTGCTGACAGCTTATAGTACTTGAGAGAAATAGAGAGGAACTCACTTTTTTTAATGAGATAAAATATATAGTATAAAACACTGACGGCATTTGAAATAATGGAGGCTAAAGCGGCTCCTGTAACCCCCATGCCCATATTTAAAATCATTATGGGATCAAGCACTATATTTAAAACGGTTCCTATCATCATGCCTATCATGGACTCTTTGGCGGCGCCCTGAGCTCTTATGATCTGGCTTAGTGAAAAGCTCAACATAATAAACGGAGCACCTATGAGTATTATTAAAAGATAATCGTAGGCATAACTGAAAGAAGCGTCATTTGCCCCTATGAGTCTTACGATGTAGTCCAAAGTTGGGATGCCTGCAGCCATCGTTAACAGACCGACAATAAGGCATGTGTAAAAAGAGAATGAGGACGTTTGCTTGACTGATGTATATTCCTTTACCCCGAGCAGACGGGAAATGTAGGATGCACTTCCGATTCCGAAGATATTCCCTATTGCCATGAGAACCATAAAGACAGGCATAGATATTGTAACCGCCGCAACCTGGACGCTGTCATTGAGCTGACCTACAAAAAATATGTCGGCAAGGTTATAGGCGATTGTTACAAGCATACTCATTATAGTTGGGACAGCAAGTTTTGCAACAGCTTTTGGAATTGGCATTTTTTCAAAAATATACTCTTTGCTAGGACTTTGCATAATGCTCCTTTGATTTAACTTTAAAATATTATAATATATATAGTATACAATATAGCTTTAGACAAAAGCAAGACACGGCAATAATCTTTGCATAACTGCGTGTATATAATCAGAACTTGACTCAAATCATATGCTTTAGCTGCTAAAGATCTTATAAAGTGAGATTTTGAATTATACGCGGGCGTCTAAACAATGCGGACAAATCAAAAGAAACTAATGATAAAAAATGCTTGACCATACGGCATAATTGTGATATAGTTTTTTTACCTCTTATTGGAGGGTTCTTTTTTTGTGCCCTTGTGTACAGAGACAGAGGGAGGCAAAGCCTGAAAAAGGCTTGTAATTTATCCGGAAAACTGGAGGTGCCGTTATGAGAGTTAGAGTAACAATGGCCTGCACAGAGTGCAAACAGCGCAATTACAACACTATGAAGAATAAGAAAAACACACCTGACAGGTTGGAGATGAACAAGTATTGCAGGTTCTGCAGAAAGCATACTCTCCACAGAGAAACAAAGTAAACGGGGGAAGTAGTTATGGCAAAAAAGAAAAAATCTCCTAAAACTTCGTCAAAAAATGGGCAGAAGAAAGACGTACAAGAACAAAAGAAAGATTATAATGTTTCTGAAAATGAGCCCAAGAAAGACAATAAAGTAGTTTTAAATACCAAAAAAGCTGATTCTGAGAATAAGGGCGCAAAAAAATCTTCCAAAGCAAAAGCAGATAAAGCCGAGGAAAAATCCGGCCCAAAAGCATGGAAGTCCATAAGTCAGTTCTTTAAAGATTTAAGGGGCGAGACAAAAAAGATTGTGTGGACCAGCAGGCATGATACAATTAAGGGAACTGGTGTGGTGCTGCTT
>JAIRUF010000022.1 GCA_031254555.1 Oscillospiraceae bacterium
TATAAGGGATGCAAGTCTGCTGCTTGACAAAGCCAGCCTTGTAACATTGAGAGTATATACTTTGGCTTCGCCATTTGCTGCTTTAACTGTTATATCAATTTTGTTAGGCCCTTCATCCAGTTCTGTTTTTCCTATATCTACCTTTGCTGAACTATCTTTCGCCTTGGCGGTTACGTCAAGGTTTTTAACGTTATTTGCAACCTGAGCTGTATAACTTGTTGTTTTTGGGTCAAATGCCGGTTTTAACTCCACTCCGTTTATATTGATTGACGCAAGGTCAGCGGCGCCTGTATCAGATTTTCCGGTAGTGGTGGTTGTAGTCGCTGACGACTTTTTAGTGGTCGTGGTTGTTCTTTTAGTGGTAATCGTCGCTTTTTTGGTGGTTGTGCCGGATGCTACCACCGTCGCCGAATATGTGGGCGCTGATGGAAACCTATAACTGGAATCATGATCGCTTACGAGAACTCCGCTTACAGAAACAGAAATCTTTGTCCCCACAGCCACACCTGACTTTAATTTAAAGGTCGCTGAGAATATTGATTTGCTTGATTTAATAAGCGCTGTACTGTCACTTCCATCGTACGCTAAAAAGTTGTTGCCGGTGAAAGAAATGGTCCATGGAGAAGCTATAATCTGCTTGGTTCCTGTCAGAGACATCTTACTTGAGTCATAGCTAAGAGATCCGTTTACTGACTCTATTCCCGAACCATTCATGCTAAATGTGACCGTAAATGATCCACCCTGTTTTACAGTGCTGGGGCCGGTTAAGCTGCCGCTTGCTGTAATTGCTGACGCGCTCATCGGCAGTATCATTATTACAAGGAACATCACAACCGATAATATGGAAATAATCTTTTTCATAATTTTAACCTCCGAATGTCTACAAACTGCAGATTTATTATATGTTATAAAGCAAATAAAAACTATTTTAGATCTTTTTTTGAAAATATTACCAATTGTATATCATAAATAAAAGGCACTTAAAACTTTAAAAAGTGCCTTTTATCTCTTTTATTCCTGAGGAAGAAGTGACAATGCCTTCTTGATATGCGGATCTTTACTCTCATCCATAATTCCGATCGATTTACTTTGAGCGCTAGTAAGTTTTATATCATAGTCCGGCTTTACACCGACCTTGTTAAATGAATCGCTTTTATACGGAATTATCTCCGCCACTGTTAAAACAACTGCGCTGCCGTCCTCAAACTGATACACCGACTGCATTGTACCAACGCCTCCTGTAGTAGTCCCTACTATTTCGGCTCTCTTAAAATCACGCAGATCACATGCCAGTAGTTCCGCCCCTCCCGATGTTTGCTCGTTTGTTAAAACCACTATAGGAAGAATGACATCATCCGCGTCTGCCGGGAAACTTTTTATTGTTTTACCGTCTGAGTTTACAGCAGTGGCTATTGCTTTAGTGCCATCTGTTGCAAGGGGAACTAAAACATCTATGACATCAATAGCATATTTGATGCTGCCCTGCGAGCAATTTCTCACATCAAAAATAATACCTGTGGCGCCGTTATTTCTAATTTCATTAATAACCTCTTTAAACTGTGCAACCGTGTTTTCATAAAATCCCGTTATAGTTACAAAAGCTGTATTGCCTATCATCCTATACGACACCGTTGTCAAGCTGTAACCAATGACGACATTTACAGTTTTGCTCTCGCCGCCTCTTGTGTAAGTTACGTTGACATTGGTCATTTTTTCGCCCTCAAGATTTTTAGACAGTTCCTTATAGCTCGTGGCAGTTACACTGTCCCCGCCTATTTTAGTTATCTCATCTCCGATTTTAAGCCCGGCAGATTCCGCCGGCGAACTTTTGGCAACGCCTGTAATATATAAGTTACCCGTGTCCGTGTTAAGCCTATGGGTTATTCCTATCCCGGACACCCTTCCTTGCTCACGGTTGTAGTACTCTATATATTCATCGGCAGTCATAAAAAAGCTGCTTTTGTCATTTAGCCCTTCTATGTAGCCGCGCGCAATATTTTTATTTAAATAGATTTCATCTATCTCGCCGAAAAACTCCTTGCGCACAACATCATCAATGCTGGAAATTGCAGAATACATTTTGACTCTGCCTGGAAGGTCCTTGATCA
Source organism: Oscillospiraceae bacterium (assembly GCA_031254555.1). Taxonomy (GTDB): domain Bacteria; phylum Bacillota; class Clostridia; order Oscillospirales; family Acutalibacteraceae; genus RZYX01. Next base: position 2,109 of record JAIRUF010000022.1, read on the forward strand.
AATTATCATATATCCTCATTGAAACAGACATAGTTATCGCTATCGTTACAGCAACTGCGATAATAGTTAAGGCAATAGCTTTTCCCAACGAAATTTTTCTATTCATTAGTTACCCCTTAATATTTTGAATAAACGTCGCTCGGCTTGGTTACATAATTGAGCGGATTTTTCTTTTCCCCATTTATACGCACTTCATAGTGTACATGCGGTCCTGTGGAATTGCCCGAATTGCCCAGGATAGCAACGGCCTGACCTTGTTTTACGCTCTGCCCTGTCTTTACATAAACCGTATAGCAGTGCCCGTAAACCGTAACAACGCCGTTGCCGTGATCAATTCTTAAGTAATTGCCGTAACCGCCGTTGAAGCTGCCATCGTTGCTTGCGAATATGACTTTACCGTCCGCGGACGACACCAGTGTTTTGTTATAGCTGCCTGCACCCGGCATTGAAATATCTATTCCATAATGAAATTTGGTAACGCCGTTTAGGGTTCTGTAACCATAACCGGATGTTATGTAAGTGCCTTTGTATGGAAGAGGCCATATAAGTCCTCCCGAAACACTTCCCGTACCTGTAGAGGTGTGCCCGTTTAATAACGCATCCAGCCTTCTCTCAAACGCGTCTTTTTGATCTTCCAGCGCCTGCTGTGTTCTTTTTGCCATCTCACTTTGCGAGTTAAGGGATCTCATGCGAATATTCAGCATCGCCATATTTGAATTTAATGAACGCTTTTTTGAGTCCAGTTCTGATTTGGCCTCGTCAAGGGATTTTTTGTCTTTATCTAAAACAGACTTCTCTTTTTCCAAATCAAGTTTCTTAATGTCTAAATCTTTCTTTGATTCATCAAGCTCTTTTATAATTTCTTTAATACCGCTTATAAGCTTAGCGTCATGTTCTGAAATACGCGTAATCAACTCCAGCCGTATCAGGAACGTCTCAAAACTGTCAGCCCCCATCAAAAGCTCAAGGGATGAAGTCTCCCCAGCCATGTATGAAGCTCTGATCCTCTGCCCAAGCAAATCCTGAATTTCAGCTATCTCGTCTTCCTGCTTTTTTATCTTAGACTCTATCTTATCAATCTTTTTTTGATTCTCTTCTATGTTTTTATTAAGTTTTTCTATGCTTTTATCAAGCAGAGATATTTTAGTGTTATAGTTTGTAATCTGTCCGTCAAGTTCGCCGATCTCAACCATAAGATCATCCACGTTCTTTTGAACCGTAATCTTCCTTTTATTTATATCTGCTATCTTTTTTTCACTTTCCTTTATTTGGTCCTCGATTCTATCTATCTGATTTTTTAAATCTGACTCATCATTGGCCGCATAAACAAACATCTGCGGTGCCATAGCCGCCATAAATAAGATTATTATCGCCAATACAGATGAAAAAACTCTCGTCGGTGCCTTATTCACTTACAACACTCCCTTGATCTTTCAAGTATTTACTCATAGAAATTGCGCTTCCCGCCGATCCTGCTATAGCGCCAATGGCTATAAATGACGTTATCATAACCCACGCATATCTGCTAAAGCTAACCGCACTGCCTCCAAACATTGCAATGGACTCAAAGAGCGACGCCATTGCCGCCGAATAAATTGCAAACACCATCAAAAACGCGATTATTCCGGCTATAAATCCTAATAATATACCCTCTATTACAAACGGCCATCTGATAAACCAATTTGTCGCCCCGACGGCCTTCATTATGCTTATTTCAAGCTTCCTGTTATACATTGTTACCCTTACCGTATTGGCTATAATAAACAGTGAGACCACCAAAAGCAAGGCAATAATTCCGACGCTTAAATATGTGACCGTCGTTCTAAGGCTCGCCAACTGGTCTGCCAACTCTTCGCTTCCCTGTATACTTTCTATTCCGTCAAGCTTATTTAGAGAACTGTAGGTTTCGTTAAATCTGCTTATATCCCTTAGAGTAACTCTGTAAGCGGCGGGTATGGGATTTTTCATCCCCTGCAAAATCACCGCGTCATCTCCCAGGCTTTGACTAAACTGTGTATACAATGCTTCCTTTGATCTGAATTCAGCCGATTCTATATTGGGAATTGACCTTATATGCTGCCCCATCCCATCAATTTCTGACTGCGAAAGGTCATCCTGTATAAATACCATTATAACATTTTGTGACTCTACTTTATCCAAAAAACTATTTATATTTGAAAACAACATTGCACCGCAGCCTATCATTACAAGGCAAGATGTGAGCACGGCTATTGACGCTATCGACATCAGCCTGTTTATCCAGATGTTTTTAAAACCTTCCTTTGTAAGATAGCCCAAACTTACTTTTGACGCATTGTTTTTAACTTTGTTTTGTGTTGTTTTTTTGCCGTCATTACCATCGCTGCTCATCATCATTTGACTGCACCCCCAATTCGTCAAAACTTTCGAGGTGCTCCAGATATTTTGAATAGTCCGGTTCTTCCTCCCGTGTATCGTCTTTGATTTTCTTTTTAATCGGACTATCTTGAGCTTCTTTCATTTTATCCGCACTGTACTCGTCATTCCGAGCTTTATGAGAATCTGTAGCCTGTGTAGTTTCCTGTGTAATATTTTTGTAGTCATCCTCTGATTTTTTTTTTGTTTCTTT
>JAIRUF010000031.1 GCA_031254555.1 Oscillospiraceae bacterium
GCATAGATACGCTTATAAATAATGCGGGAATCTCTCAGCAAAAGCTGTTTTGTGACATAAGAACCGATGAATTCGACGAGATGTTTAGAGTAAATGTAAGGGGCGTTTTTAATTGCTGCAAGGCGGTGCTGCCGTCGATGATAAGAAATAAAAGTGGGAATATTATAAATATATCTTCCATATGGGGGCAGGAGGGTGCATCCTGTGAGGTGCATTATTCCGCGGCTAAGGCCGCAGTCATAGGCATGACTAAAGCACTCGCAAAGGAAGTGGGTCCCTCAGGGGTTAGAGTAAACTGTATATGTCCCGGGGTTATTGACACTGAAATGAATGAGGTGTTGAGCAATGAAACAATAAATGAATTAAAGGAACAGACCCCTCTAGGCGTTATAGGTAAGCCGGAAGATATTGCAAAAGCAGCCCTGTTTTTAAGCGGAGATGACTCAAGTTTTATAACAGGACAAATTATCGGAGTTAATGGCGGCTTAATAATTTAACCGTACCGTGTACCGCTCGGAATCTGCTTCCGGCATATTAGATTTTTTGGACCTGACGAAACCGGCTGGATTTCTATACCCCCTCATCTGTCTGCTAAAAACAGAAAAATCCGCCCGGTTAACGGGCGGATAAATTCAATACGTGCAAATATTATAAAAACATCCTGTAAAGAATATTACCTTTACAGGATGTTTGTTATCCCAATATATCTTTGAGTATCTTAGTTACTTCCTGTGCTTGCGCCTGACCTTTAAGTGCCCTCATTGACTGGCCTATAAGGTATTGAAAGGCCTGTGTTTTACCGCCTTTGTACTCATTAACCGATTTTTCGTTTTGAGTTAAAACATCCTCAATTGCGGTTCTTATGGCAAGGCTGTCTGTCATTACACTCAAATTGTTATCTTTAATATACGTATCTGGGTCCACGTCGTTGTAGAACACCTCGCCGAACACTTTTTTTGCGGTCTCACGCGTTATTTTGCCCTGTTCCAAAATCACTATAATTTTTCCCAGAGAGCTGTGATTAAAGTTAATGTTTTCAGGCAATGTTCCGCTGTCGTTAAGCAGCTTCATCAGTTCAACCATTATCCAGTTAGCTGCAATTTTAGGGTTTTTGCAAATCTTAACGGTCTCCTCAAACAGGTACACAAGATGGATTGAATTGGTTATAATTCCAGTGTCATACTGCGGTAGCCCAAACTCGCTGATATACCGAAGCTTTTTGTTTTGGGGCAGTTCCGGCATGGAGGATTTAATCTCGTCTATTTGAGCGTCGCTTATCTCAATGGGAGGCAGGTCAGGCTCGGGGAAATATTTGTAGTCATGGGCGTCTTCCTTGGATCGCATAGAGTAGCTTGTGCCCTTATTGTCGTCCCATCTGCGCGTTTGCTGAACGACCTCTTTACCCTCTTCCAGAAGCTCTATCTGACGTTTGCTCTCACTCTCAATGGCTCTTGTAATAGCCTTAAATGAGTTCATGTTTTTCATCTCAGTGCGGGTGCCAAGCTCTTTTTGCCCAGCGGGCCGTACGGATAAGTTAATGTCGGCTCTCAGCGATCCCTCCTGCATTTTACAGTCAGAAACGCCTGTGTACTGCAAGATGGCGCGAAGCTTTTCCAGGTAGTCAATAACTTCCTGGGCCGAAGACATATCCGGTTCGCTTACTATCTCTAAAAGAGGAACGCCGCACCTGTTGTAGTCAACAAGGGTGCAGTCCTCCCATGGGTCATGAATAAGTTTGCCGGCGTCTTCCTCCATGTGTATCTCATGGATTCTCACTTTCTTTTTGCCGGCGTCTGAGTCTATTTCAACATATCCGTTGCGGCAAACAGGCAGATATAACTGAGATATTTGATATGCTTTTGGCAGGTCGGGATAAAAATAGTTTTTACGGTCGAACTTATTATATCTTGTTATTGAACAATTGGTGGCAAGCCCTGTTTTGACGGCATACTCCACTACAGTTTGGTTTAAAAGCGGAAGAGTGCCCGGCATACCTGAACATATTTCACATACGTGGGTGTTTGGTTCTCCGCCGAACAAGGTTGTGCAGTTACAGAATATTTTGCTCTTTGTGGACAGCTCAGTGTGAACTTCAAGTCCTATGGTGATTTCATAGTTCATTTAGCTCAGGCCTCCTTGCAAGTCAGCGGGCGACTTTAAAAAGTCGGTGGCCTTTTGAAAGACATAAGCCGCCTGTAATATTGTGGTTTCGTCGAAAGGCTTGCCGATAAGCTGCATACCTATGGGCAGGTTATCCTTATCAAACCCGCATGGAACAGATACCGCCGGCAGTCCGGCTATGTTTATCATGACGGTGTAAATATCACCCAGATACATCTTAAGCGGGTCCGATAAACTCTCTCCCTTTTTAAGCGCGGTTGTCGGCGCAACGGGACCCAGCAGAATATCATATTTTGTGAACGCGTCAAAAAAAGACTGCTGTATAAGTTTTTTTGCCATCAAAGCTTTTTTATAATACGAGTCATAGTAACCGCTGCTTAAAACAAAATTGCCAAGCATTATGCGGCGTTTTACTTCCATTCCTAAACCTTCGCTGCGGCTTTTTATATAAGTGTCCTTAAGGTTTTCGGCCAAAGGGCTTGAGTATCCGTATTTTATTCCGTCGTACCTTGAAAGGTTGGAGCACGCCTCGGCGCACGCGATTATATAGTATGCCGGTATTGCGTATTTTACTATCGGCATTGCAAACTCCTCAACAATTGCTCCAAGATTTTCAAGTTCTCTTTTAGCGTTTAGTATGGCGTCTTTAACGTCGCAGGAAATCCCGCGGCCCAAATAGTCGGCGGGGATACCTATTTTTTTGCCTTTAATACTGCCATTTGTAACGTTGGGGTATTCAAATTTTGGAAAGTCCATTGAAGTTCCGTCCTTTGCATCCTTGCCGCTTATTATCTCAAACAGTGCCGCACAGTCTGCCACATCTTTAGCTATGGGGCCTATCTGATCAAGCGATGAGGCATAAGCTATAAGCCCGTATCGGGAAACAGAACCGTATGTTGGCTTAAGCCCTGTAACTCCGCAAAAAGAGCAGGGCTGACGTATTGATCCACCGGTGTCGGATCCAAGGGACAGAAAAGCCTCTTGCGCCGAAACGCTGGCGGCGGCTCCTCCGGAGGACCCTCCCGGAACTCTGCCTTTATCCCATGGATTGCTGATTTCACCAAAATAAGACGTCTCCGATGTGCTTCCCATTGCAAACTCATCCATGTTGAGCTTGCCTATCAATATCATGTCTGCAGCCTCCATCTTATCTATGACAGAAGCGCTGTAAATAGGTTTAAAGTTTTTAAGCATTAAAGACGCGCAGGTCGTCTCTATATCCTTTGTGCAGATATTGTCCTTAACTGAAACAGGCACGCCTGCAAGAGCGGATATGATTTCACCCGCATCAATTCTTGCCTGTATCTCGACGGCCCTCCTGTAGGCCGGTTCTCTGCAGGTTGAGATATAGCAGTTGTATTCGGCATCGAATTTGTCAATATTTTTATATACAGCGTCAAGGGCGTCCTTTATCATTATTTCTTTTGAGTGAATCTTACCTGCCAGTTCTAAGGCAGTCATTTTACAAATATCCATACACTACCTCCTATTCAACCGTCTTTGGCACTTTAAAGCAGCCGTCTTTTTTAAAGGGTGCATTTAAAAGCAAGCCGTCACGGTCCTTAGACTCCTGAACACAGTCCTCATGAAAGACATTGGTAACAGGGAAAGAGTGAGAAAGAGGCTCAACACCGCTGGTGTCAAGCTCATTTAGAGTGTCTATATAAGACAGGATATCCTGTAAATCACTTTTGCATTTTTCGCGCTGTGTATCGGTTAGCTCTATTCTGGCAAGAGCTTCCAGATAATTGACAAGGTCACTTCCGATTTGCATAACTACCTCCTAAAAAACTTAAGGCTCAAGCCTGTTAATATCTCTTGGGAACAGGGTGCTGTGGCGTACATTATCATCACCTAAAAGCCTCATGCAAAGCCTTTCAAGACCGATGCCCAAACCGCCGTGCGGAGGCATTCCGATTTTGTGGATCATAAGATATGACTCGAAATCTTCTGGATTTAGACCCTTGGCTTTGATTTTTTCGACCTGCTGTGAATAGTCGTGTATACGCTGGCCGCCGGTGGTTATCTCCATCCCGCGGAACAAAAGGTCAAAACTTAAGGTGACTTTTGTGTTTTGCGGGTCATCCATTGTGTAAAAAGGCCTTTTTTTAGACGGGAAGTGTGTGATAAATACAAAGTCGCTTTTGTGCTTTTCTAAAAATAGTTTGCCTATAAGCTGCTCTTCCTCCGGCTCAAGATCGTTTGGATCCTTAATAGGCCTGTCATACTCAGCACAGACCATTTCCTTTGCCTCGGCGAAAGTCACACAAGGTATTTTATCAATTTTCGGTATATCTATGTTAAGGAGCTCTATCTCACTTTTATACTCATTTTTTAAAAGCTCAAGGGTGTATTTTAAAAATCCGGTCTCAACCTCCATAAGATCCTCAAATCCGCTTATATATCCCATCTCAAAATCAAGGCTGGTATATTCGTTTAAGTGCCTGGCAGTGCTGTGCTTTTCAGCCCTGAACACAGGACCCACTTCAAATACGCGTTCAAATACACCAACCATTGTCTGTTTATAGAATTGAGGGCTTTGAGCTAGAAAGGCTTTCTTGCCGAAATAATCCATTTTAAATACGTTTGCCCCGCCCTCGGCGGCGGCGGCGACTAATTTTGGCGTGTGTATTTCAGTGAATCCCTGCAAGTGAAGATAATCCCTAAACCCGCGCACAAGGGGGGGGGGGGGGGGGAATTTTGCCCGCATAACCCCAGCGCGCAATGCCGCGGGGCGGTAATTGAGCTCGGTGTCCAAGTTGACTTTGAGCTTCCCCTTGTTGATGGAGACGGGCATAACGGCGTGGGGAGAGGAGAGGACACACACGTCCGTAAGCGAGACTTCAAATCCGCCGGGAGCACGAGGCTCCTCGCTTATTATGCCGGAAAATTTCACGCAGCACTCTTCTTTTAAAACCTTTATATTAAAGTTTGCTTTTTGGGGGGTATAAACACATTGAAAAACGCCGTCAATTATTCTCACAAGAACAAAAGCGACATCACCCATATCCCTGATTTTATGCACAGAACCATGAAAACTAACCTCGCCTCCGGATTTAACCGCAGCGGATAAGTCCTTCATAGTGCATACTTTTTCATGCCCTTGGCCCGTTGTAAACTGCATAAACCGCAACTCCCCAAAACATTTATCAGATCCGTATTTTACAATAAAAAATAGATACACAATATAATATCACGCGCATATTTGTTTGTAAAGTAGATAGACTTATAAATTATTTTGGAGAATATCTTAAAAAAGCTTGATATTTTAAGGATATTGTGATAAGATACCTTTTATTAAGTTAAATGAAACTGAAGTTATGGAGAGTGGGGTGACCCGCTCTTCTTAATTTGTAAGGTGCTTTCTTAAAAGACATTTATTATTTTTGCATTTTAAGGGGAGGAATATCGTTTGTCTGGCAACTCAAAGGGCGGCAATACTATTGCGGCCGTGTGGAAAATAGTTGAGCCGTACGCAAAAGAACTTGAGCTTGAGATATGGGATATACAGTTTGTCAAAGAGGGTGCAACACATTACCTGCGTATTTTTATTGACAGGGAAGGCGAAGTGGGCATAGATGATTGCGTGAATTTAAGCCATGCTATAGATAAGCCCTTGGACGATGAGGATCCCATTGAAAACAGTTATTGTTTGGAGGTTTCATCTCCGGGACTCCAAAGGGCGCTTACGCGTCCGCAGCACTTTGAAAAATTAAAGGGACAAAAGATAAGGATAAAGACGATTCGCGCCGTAGAGGGGACGCGTGAATTTTGCGGTACGCTTTGCGGCTACGACAATGGTGAGATAACCATTGTGCAGGAATCCGATGAAGTAAAAATATTCAATAAAAAAGACACTGCATGGGTCCGCTTAGACGACTTTGAGGACTCAAACTTACCACGCTGATCTAAATAATTTCAATGGTAAATATATTAATGAAAGGATGATCTGTAAAAATGAATGAGGAATTCTTTGAAGCGGTCAAGATGATGGAGAAAGAGAAGGGCATCCCCGCACAATATCTGTATGAAAAAATACAAAATGCCATCGTCGTCGCTGTAAGACGTATGTATAACGGAAAAGATGTGGTTTTTTGTGATATAGATCAGAGCAGTCTTACAATGAATGTGGTGCTGCGTAAAAATGTTGTTGAAGAGATATCAGATGAGGATACAGATGTTTTAGTGGACGAGGCCAAGAAGTATAAAAAATCTGCAAAACCCGGCGACATAATTGAAATCCCGCTTGAGACAAAGAAGTTTGGCAGAATAGCCGCTCAAACGGCAAAACACGTTATCCGTCAGGGTATACGGGACGCCGAGCGCGGACAGATGATGCAGGAATTTCAGAGCCATAATCAGGAAATAGTAACAGCAAAGGTACAGAGCGTTGATAAAAGAACAGGCAACGCAACTCTTGAAATAGGAAAAGCGGAAACGCTTCTCCCTAAAAGTGAACAGATTCCGGATGAAATACTGCATGACGGCGATTTAATAAAAGTGTATGTTGTAGATGTACGTGAGACTGAAAAAGGTCCAAAAGCCATGATCTCACGCACTCATCCCGGGCTTGTCAAAAGACTTTTTGAGACAGAGGTCCCGGAGATTTATGACGGAACAGTTGAAATAAAGGCGGTTTCGAGGGAAGCCGGATCGAGGACTAAACTTGCGGTTTACAGCTCAGATGAGAACGTAGACGCGGTAGGGGCGTGCATTGGACCGAGAGGTGCGCGCGTAAGTAAGGTTGTTGACCTTTTGGGGGGAGAAAAGATAGATATAGTTCCCTACAGCGAGGACCCCAAAGAATTTATCGCGGCAGCTTTGGCTCCGGCAGAAGTGGTCCAAGTGGACATAGAGGAGGGCGCGGAGAAATCGTGCCACGCTGTTGTGCCGGACACACAGCTTTCACTTGCCATAGGCAATAAGGGCCAAAACGCAAGGCTGGCTGCAAAACTTACAAACTGGAAAATAGATATAAATCCTCAGAGCGGTTTTTATAATTCCGAAAGCGTGCAGGATATGCCGGTTTAAAATCAATTGTTAGTTTAACGGCGCTTTAAGCAGAATTGGAGATGTGAAAATGCCAAAGAAGATACCGCTGAGAAGATGCAACGGCTGTATGGAGATGAAGCCCAAAAAAGAGCTTGTTAGGGTTGTAAAAAATAAAGAGGGCGAAATTTTCCTTGACCTTACTGGCAAAAAGGAAGGCAGAGGAGCATATATATGCAGGGATTTGACGTGCCTTAAAAAGGCGGTAAAAGCAAGGCGTTTTGAGAGGGAATTTGCGTGTAAAATACCGGATGAGATTTTTGGCAAAATGGAGGAGGAACTGGAAGAAAATGAGTGACGGATTTTTAAATATGCTGGGGCTTTGCAAAAGAGCAAATAGGCTCAACGCCGGGCATGACTCTTCCTTTGATTCGATATCTAAAAACAAAGCAAAATTATGCTTGATTACAAAGGACGCTTCGGATAGGTTAAAAAAAGAGTTTGAACGTACGATAAGTTTTGATAAAAGAGATATTCCTCTTATAGTACTTGATTATACAATGGACCAGATATATTCCGCTATTGGAACGAAGGCCGTGGTAATTACTGTAAATGATGAGGGCTTTGCCAAGAGACTTAAAGGACTTTTGGAAATACGTGAGGAGGAAGATGTTTAATGGTGATAAAGTACAGGGTGCATGAGGTCGCTAAAGATTTTGGCAAGCAAAGCAAAGAAATAGTTGAATTGCTCGCCCGCTTTTTTGACGGGCAAAAAAAACATATGACAGTGCTGGAGGACGATGAGCTCAACATGATTTTTGAGACTTTTACTCAGGAAAATCAAGTT
>JAIRUF010000054.1 GCA_031254555.1 Oscillospiraceae bacterium
TCTAGCAAAAATGAAAATGGAGAGGATGATGAATATGGCTTTTCGAAATGTAGTGACCAAAAAAGATCCTATACTCAAAAAAAAGAGTAAAATAGTTGAAAATTTTGATGATAAGCTTGCTGAGCTTATTGACGATATGGCGGAAACTATGTATAGAATGGAAGGGTGCGGACTTGCGGCTGTTCAAGTTGGGGTACTTCGAAGGGTTATTGTTATGGATGTGGGTGACGGTTTGATGGAACTTGTCAATCCGGTAATAATGTCAGAAGACGGCGAGCAGAGGGAGTCCGAGGGATGCCTGTCGTTTCCAGGGCAAAGCGGTATAACAATACGCCCGGAATGGATTAAAGTAAAAGCGCAAAACAGAAAAGGGCAATGGTTTGTCTATAAGGGAGAGGGACTTAAAGCGCGCTGTTCCTGCCATGAGATAGACCATCTTGACGGAATATTGTTTACTGAAAGACTTGCCAATAAAAATAATGCAGAGGTGTAAACTGTGAAAATTGTATTTATGGGAACCCCGCAGTTTGCCGTCCCTTGCCTTCAAAGACTTTTAGAGGAAGGACACGACCTCTTAGGTGTGTTCACTCAGCCTGATAAACCAAAGGGGCGGGGATACACATTAACTCCTCCTCCTGTCAAGGTCGTTGCGCAGCAGAACGGTATTGCGGTTTATCAGCCTAAGACGCTAAAGGACGGTAAAGCGGTAAAAATTTTAAAAGAGCTTAACCCAGAACTTATTATAGTTGTAGCATACGGTAAAATATTACCAAAAGAAATTCTGCTTTTACCCAAATACGGATGTATAAATATCCATGCGTCAATACTTCCAAAATACAGAGGAGCCGCACCCATACAATGGGCTGTTATAAACGGCGATAAAGAGACCGGCGTTACATCTATGTATATGGACGAAGATTTAGATACAGGCGATATGCTGATCTTTGACACAGTTGAGATAGAAAATGATGACAGCTCTGGAACGATGCACGATAAACTGTCTATGCTAGGAGCGCAAGTTCTCTCAAAAACTATAAAAAAATTAGAAGAGGGCACACTTATAAGAGTAAAACAAAATAATGGCGAAGCTACTTATGCACCAATTCTTGACAAGTCAATGTCACCGATAGATTGGAATGAATCCGCCAAAAAGATTTATAATAAGATAAGGGGACTTTCTCCGTGGCCTGTAGCGACGGCAAAGTATGGTGAAATGACGATAAAAATTCACAAGTCTGCTGTGACTTCGCAAGTACCAGGTAAAGATCCGGGAGAAATTGTCAGCTCAAAAGACAAACTGACAGTTGTGTGCGGTGATGGCGAGTGTATTGAGATTTTGCAGCTGCAAGCGCCTGGATCCAAAGCTATGTTGGCGCAGGACTTTTTAAGAGGACACGATATGCCGGTCGGCACAAAGTTTTTTTAAGATAGGTGCAAATAATTAAAACCGACTAATATCTTTTTCACGTTACCCTAAATTTAGAAAGGAAGATATGCAAATGCCGTTTTTTTATATGGATCAATATTATTTATTGCTGGTAGTTCCGGCTTTAATCTTGTCAATTATCGCATCGGCAAGGGTAAAATCAACGTTTAGGTCTTACTCTAAGTTTGAAAATAGCCGAGGTGTTACAGGGGCTATGGCAGCCAAAGAAGTTTTGGCCCACTACAATTTAAACGATGTCTCGGTGGAGAGAGTTTCCGGAGAGCTTACAGATCACTATGACCCAAGGGACAATGTTATAAGACTGTCTGAGAGCGTGTATAACAGCACGTCAATAGCGGCCGTGGGAGTTGCCTGCCATGAGGCGGGTCACGCGGCGCAGCATGCAAATGGGTACGCACCCATAAAAGTGAGAAATGCCATACTTCCCGTCACCAGAATCGGATCAAATTTGGGCATACCATTGGCCTTAATCGGGCTTTTACTTCGATTCGATATGTTGATTTCAATAGGCCTTCTGTTATATGCTCTTGTAGCGGTATTTCAATTTGTAACCCTTCCAGTTGAATTTAACGCAAGCAGGAGGGCAATGAATGTAATAGACCAAACAGCAATATTAAGCCAGGATGAGACAAAGGGCGCAAAAAAGGTTCTATCTGCCGCTGCAATGACTTATGTTGCAGCTTTAGCGGTATCTATAGCAAGTATTTTAAGACTATTGCTCCTTGTGAACAGAAGACGCTGATAAAAGCTTAAAAAAGGATGATTTATGAAATCTTCTCGTCAGATAGCTTTTGAAGTTTTAATGAAAATTTATAAAGATAACGCCTATTCCAATCTTGCAATTGATTCAAAGCTTTTAGACAAATCATTGCAGGATCGGGATAAGGCTTTTGTAACAGCGCTCACCTATGGCGTAACCGAACGAAAAATCACAATTGATTATATATTGTCCCTTTATTTAAAACAGCCCATTAAAAAACTTAAACCGGCTGTACTTACAATTTTGCGTATGGGTACATATCAGATTTTTTTTATGGATAAAATACCCGTATCTGCTGCTATAAATGAGAGTGTGGAACTCTCCAAAAAAAATAATTGTTCGTTTGCAGGCGGCCTTATTAACGCGGTGCTAAAAAAAGCCGCCCAAGATGGTATAAAGCTGCCAGATTACAATAAGGATAAAATCAAATATTACAGCGTTAAGTATTCATGTCCAAAGGAACTTGCCGGTTTATGGATAGACTCTTACGGGGAAGAAAACGCACAGGGTTTGATGAGCTCGTCAATAGGAGCGCCGCCGATTGTGATAAGAGTTAACACGCTGAAAACCTGCAAGGATGAACTTGCCTTAACGCTTGAGGCAGCCGGTATATCTTTTGAAAAGTGTACAGACGTGCCAGACGCTTTGATAATAAAAAAAGCCGGAGACATTGAAAAAATAAATGCGTATAAGCAAGGTCTTTTTCATGTGCAGGACACGGCATCACAGTTGTGCTGCAAGGCTGTGGGAGCTGTAAGCGATAGCAGTGTTATTGATATGTGCGCAGCACCGGGAGGAAAAAGTTTTACAATAGCACAGTACATGAATAACAAAGGACATCTTATGTGTTTTGACCTTTATGATCATAGGACAAGCCTTATAAAGCAAGGCGCTCAAAGGCTTGGTATATCAATAATTAAAACTGAGGTGAGAGACGCTCGTATTTTTGAGAGTGCAACAGACAAGGCGGACAGGGTTTTGTGCGACGTTCCTTGCTCCGGTTTTGGAATCATCA
>JAIRUF010000128.1 GCA_031254555.1 Oscillospiraceae bacterium
TTGCCTGTCAAAAAATTTTATTTCGACTCCGCCGTCTTTAGCTTTTTTAATGCTCGAGATATTAAAAATGTCAAGGCTGTCAATCTCCTGCTCGTCCATAACCTGGCTTTTATAGATCAACCGGACAGCGTCATTCCCCGATCCAAACGCTATGCGCCTGAGTCCTGCATAAACCTCCGCCGCTGTCGCGGCGTTCTCACGGTCAAGCCGGTCTATCTCCTCTTTTATCCTTTTATTGTTTAAAAGTTTTTCCGCGTTCTTTTCTAAAAACACCGAATACCCGGCCCTTGCAGCAGACTCACGCCCGTTGCGCGTCTTACTGTAAATGATGCAAAACAACCGTTCTTTCTGACTAAGTTCGCTCATGGTTTCCCTCCTATATACAAAAATATTGCCTGCTATAAATGGTCATAAAAAAACCGTTTGTTGCGCAATATACGCAACAAACGGAAAAATTTTTAATTTTAAAAGACGCTTTCTATAACTTTTGAACAGCCCTGCGGCGAATAAACCCAATGGCTTATATGGTCAAGCTGCGTAAAATATTTAAGCTGCGTCGGCTCATACTGCGCGTCAAAGCAATCTACAACAATAAGCTTTATTTTCATTCGTTCCGGGTTCATACTCTTTATGTAAATGCTGGCGTATTGTCCTGTCTTTATGTCGCTTGAGTACTCTGCAAGACCGGCAAGGTTTGGAGTGAGTTCAATAAATATACCGTATTTTTCAACAGATCTCACAATTCCCGGGACCGTCTCTCCCGGGCTGAACATCCGGGCGTTTTCCTCCCACGTTCCCAAAAGCTCCTTGTGCGAAAGCGTTATTCTCCCCTGTTCATCAATCCCCTTAACTATGGCCTTGATCTTTTGTCCCTGAGTAAATCTCGCGTTGGGATGCGGTATGCGCGAAATTGATATGCTGTCAATCGGCATCAACGCGTTCAGACCGGCACCTATGTCCAAAAATACGCCAAAGCTCTCCATGTGCGACACATACGCCGGTATGACATCTCCGCTGCTCAGGGAGGCTATATATTCTTTTTTGCACTCCAACTGGACCTCTTTGCGGCTTAAAACGGCCCTTATATTACCGTCACTGTTCCTATCAAAGTCAATAATTTTAAAACATACCGGCTTGTTCACCCTTGAAATCACAGCTATATCCCTTACACTGCCGTCCTCAATTCCGAGCGCTCCTTCATTTTTCGGAATTATCGCCGGTATATCGCCTAGCCTTAAGTGAAGATTGTGCTCTTTATCACAAAGCTCTGCCCTTGCCTCTAAAACGGTGCCGTTTTGTGCGGCAATACGCAGCTGCGCAAGAGACGATAACGCCTGTTTATTTTCTGCGGTGTCAATTAGGCTGCCCTCCGGTAAAAAATTTTTCATATTCTCACCCATTTCAACTTTTATAGGCTATTTATATGCCATAAAAATTGAAATAATGAGTGGGGAATCAAACACATACAGCGCCAAATTTGAACAATTTAGGTTTTAGAGTTTGTACAGGCAGATTTTTATCTCTTCAAGAAAAGGCCCGAAAATAATACTTTTGCGGCAGTGTGAATCCCTTGACACCGCACAGACGCAAATATGCTATTCTGTGTGAGTCCGGCCCGCGTTTGTCACCCCGTAGCGCACACTGGCCGAACCGGCCTGAAATCGCCTGCTTTGGCGAATTTACTGTCATGGTCCCTCGGCCGGCTAAAGTGACGCAGCAATAAAAAAGAGCCTTAAATTAAGGCTCCTTTCAAATTTGTTATTTAATTACCGGGGTCCGTCATTTTATTAAATTTATCAATGCCCTCCCCCACCAGCGCCATAGTCCTCTCATACGAATTCTGCGAAGACTTTATCGCCGAAGCAGGAATAGCGCCCTTCGTCATCGTATTACTAAGCGGAACTATCTGGTGGATGGATTTAGAACCTACCTGCGCAATGTTTACCCATGTCGGCACACATTCAACTGATGTCAGCTTTACGGTTCCGTCGCTGTATTTTGTAAATGTCGTATAGAAAAACATTCCGTCTTCCGTATGGCCTGTTTTAATTCCCATATACTTTATTCTCTGGTTCGACAGCGCATTTCCCAGGGAATATACGCATAACATTTTATTGTCATTTACCTCATTTTCAATCGTCTCCACAGGCTGAATCACATGAGGGTGACCTCCTATAAGCACATCAACCCCAAGCTCACTCATTTTTTTTGCTATCTCCTTTTGATATGAGTTTGGGCTGAGCTGATATTCATCCCCCCAATGGATATAAAGCATTACAGCTTGCGCTCCGTCCTTTTTCATGCCGATGATCTTTGACTCAATGTCCTTATAAAACTCATCAAGCCTGTCATATCTAAAGGAATTTATCATATCATTTGCATCAGGATCCATTAAATTGCCGTTTAGGGATTTCCTGCCCGCTTTTTGAGGAGACGTTTCATATGTGTAATTTATCATCCCTATCTTTATCCCGGAGACATCGACAACCTTGTACAGCTTATCATCCCTGCTGCTCCTGCTGCCGGTTGAATACAAGTTTTTCTCCGCAATCACATCCACTGTCCTATAGAGTCCGCTAAGGCCTGTGTCATATGAATGGTTGTTGGCTGTTAGCAACAGGTCGAACCCCGTGCTTTTAAGGGCAGAGACAATCTCATCGGGAGTGTTAAAAAGAGGGAAGCTTGAATACCCCTTGCCCGCCCCCGCAAGTGTAACCTCCAAATTGCACACCGCAAAGTCCGCTTTGCTTATGATGTCCTTTACATGCGAAAAGCTTCTTGTAAAGTCATACGTGTTGTCATTATTTTTAGCGTTTACCAATATGGGCTCATGTATAAGTATGTCGCCCGTGCTCAAAATTTTTGCTGTAGATTCCGGAACAACTTCAACAACTCCGCTGTCAGTCACTTTAGGATTTGCATTTGTTTTGCCGCTTGATCCGCTATCTGTGCAGCTTGTTAAAGTCAATATGATATACGCAACCGATGCCGCTGCCACTATTAAAGTCAATATAAGCAGCATTATATTTCTTGTCCCTGCGGTTTTCTTCCCTGGTTCAATTTTTCTTCTATAATTATTATCCATATATACCATCCATTATCTTAAATTTAATATACTTATACAACAGGTAACATGTCCGATTTTCATTCAAAAATTCCCGTTCTTTTACAGTGCCTGTCCATTATCGTAGATTATACACCAATTGTTTATTATAGGCAACCTTACCGCACTTTTTCGTGTTGACAACGCCCTGCAAATTAAGGTATAATACATAGGCGCAATATTGAAAATTTTATCATATCGAGGCGTGGCGAAGTTTGGTATCGCGCTTGGTTTGGGACCAAGATGCCGCAGGTTCGAATCCTGTCGCCTCGACCAGCGTGACGCTGGACCCAATTCACGCTTTGGGTTCAGCGACATTTTTTATTTTAAGACGCACGCGTTTTTATTTTTTATCTTTTTAATGGTACCCTGCCAGCGTGATGCCGGATTCAATTCACGCTTTGGGTTCAGCGTCATTTTTCATCTTAAGACGCACGCGTTTTTATTTTTTATCTTTTTAATAGTACCCTGCCAGCGTGACGCTGGATTCAATTCACGCTTTGGGTTCAGCGACATTTTTTATCTTAAGACGCACGCGTTTTTATTTTTTATCTTTTTAATGGTACCCTGCCACAAGAGAAACTGCACATAAGACACAAAATATGCAGGTGGTGAATCACCGAGTTTATGTATGTTAAGAGTATAGAAATAACGTCAAACAAAAAGGAGAGTGAAAACTCATGGCAAAGTCAAATGGAATAGTCTATATCCTGACGAACCCTTGTTTAGATGGATGGACAAAAATTGGTATGTCTGAGCGCAATGATATAAATAAGCGTCTTACAGAACTAAATACTCCATCTAATATCCCATTGTCGTATCGCGCATATGCTGTTTATGAAGTGAGCGACCCAAAAGTTGTTGAAAAGGAAATACATAAGTTGATTGACGTAGTAGATGGCAACCTTCATGCAAGAGAGACCTTAGCGAGCGGAAGAATACGTCAGCGTGAGTTTTTCAAAATTTCAGCCGGAAGAGCGTATTCTATTTTTCAATCAGTTGCCCGGCTGCGTAAAGAAGAAGCGCAGCTGAAACGCATTTTACCCAACGAGGAACAACTCGACGAGGAAGAAATTGTGGAACGGGCTATACGCCGCCCTCCGTTTCGATTTGACATGGTCGGTATTCCGGAAGGCGCAGAACTGACCTTTATATATGATGAGGGCTGTGTGTGTACGGTTGCTCCAACGGGCAATAAGGTTATTTATTGCGGAAAATCTTACTCACTCTCGCGGCTGGCAGGAAAACTACTTGTAGAAAAACGCAACTGGAGTAGTGCGGATTTTGCTCAAGGACCTCTGTATTTTCTCTATGACGGTAAAACTCTATCTGAATGGAGAAAAATAAAAGAAGAGGGCATTGAGTGCGAAGAGTAGAGTATGATAGCCGCAAAAAGCCGCCGTCGCATTCCGGCAGTTTAGGCATAATTTGCAGCCCGATCACAGGCGCGTATTTAGCAATCGGTTTGGCAAAGGATGCCGACGAAATTTTAAAAGCTGTCCTGCTTAGGAACGAATGTCCGATTTAAAAACAAATAATATATTGGGGGTATTTCCATGAAACCAAAAGTTAACGACAAACGGTGTGGGGCAAGTCATGGCGCGTGCAAGGCAATCAAAGTGTGTCCTACGGGAGCTATCGGCTACATAGAGGTTGACGAGCCTGTTTTAGAAAGAGTTGTAGCCTGTAACAACAATCCTTCCATAGAAGGTGCAAGCTCATGTGACTGTGATTGCGGCGGTGATGTAAACGGTTGCGGCGGCTCACCCTACGGCAGAATTATTATCGACTATGACAAGTGCATCAAATGCGGTATTTGTGCCAAAGCATGCTGCGGATCGGCTATTGATATGGTTTAACGCAGCTCACAGGCTTCCCAGGATAACGGGAGGTGGTTCCTTTTATCCTTTTCCATCTTGACTAAACTCCCAAAACCGAACATAATTTTTACGGCACAAAAAGTCCGGTGCTATCACCACGCTTTACAGTGTTCCCC
This sequence comes from Oscillospiraceae bacterium, assembly GCA_031254555.1. Classification (GTDB taxonomy): domain Bacteria; phylum Bacillota; class Clostridia; order Oscillospirales; family Acutalibacteraceae; genus RZYX01. Next base: position 5,100 of record JAIRUF010000128.1, read on the forward strand.
TTTGCTTTTATAAACAGCCTTTTGTAAATGACCAATAAATAAACACTAAAACCCACAGGCTCCCCAAAGTATGGAAGTCTGTGAGTATTTTTTGTTCCACTCCTGTGTGCACACCTAAAATTTATACCTGCATAACCCAGCTAATGAAAAACCGAAATCTGCAAAAAACTGTGTGTTTTAAAAGACTTTTTCTAAAAGCTTTAAAACTTTTAAATGCAGTCATATTTATACTCTCAATGTTGATTTACATTGAGCTCGTTTTCCTTTATTTGGTCGCGTTTTTCCATATATATTGAGTGGACGAACAACATTTAATGCGATATAATATTTTTGTAAAAAAAATTAAAAAAACAAATAAAAAACCAACAAATAATCAATATCAATAATTTTAAGAAGATGTCAATCATTTCGGCTCAAACGCAGCCGAGGTTTACAAGGTATGAGAACAATATATAAAACCGCAAAAACAAAGCAAAGGAGAGGTTTTTAAATGATTAAAAAAATCTTGGCAATTGTATTCATATTTATAATGGTATCTGTTTTAGTACCGGCAGGTTTGTTTGCAACGTCGGCGCTTGAATCAGCCACCTTGGTAAGCGATGAGTCAGAGTTTTTATCAGCCGTCGCAACACCCAATTTCGAGATTCAGCTCACCGAGGATTTTACCCTCAGCTGCACCAGTAATAATAGTGCGGCAAAAACAATTTCAAACAGCGGCATCATTGATTTAAACGGACATACGCTGACGCTGCTCGATGCTTTGGTCGATTCAGGATCCTCTTCCGGAGTCTACGGAGTTTTGATGATAGCTTCCGATGCATCGGTCACAATCACAAACAGTGATTCAAGCCAAAAGGGTATGATTAAACGCGGCAACGACTCCGGATATATGTTTAGGGTCGACGGGGAACTCATAATCCAATCCGAATCAGGCGCAAAAGAAGCAGTTATTGACGGCGGCGCGATTTGGGATAACGATTCTTCAAAGAACTATTACAACGCGACACTGGGCCGGGTTTTAAACACAACTGCTACCGGAGCCAACACATTGGCCCATGAGCAAAACAACAACTCAGGTCTCAGAGCTTCCGGTCCTATGATTACTTTAACTAACAACGGAAAGCTGTCCGCAAAGAGCGGCTCTGTTCTGCAAAACAACATGAACTTTTCCGGCGGTTTAGGACCCGGCGGCGCCGTGCTGGTAAACGGCAGACAAGCTTCTCTGAAAATAGACGGCGGAACTATTCAGGACTGCGCGGTAAGGCGTAATACAGGCGGCGGTTTAGGCGGCGCTGTGTCTACAATCGGAGAGGTTACGATGTCAGGCGGCCTTATCACCAGATGCCACGCGGCTTACACCTTATCCGGCGGCGGAGGCGGAGGCGCAGTTTCTGTGTCGGCAAACGGAATTTTCGTTATGGAGGGCGGCGTGATATCCAATAACCTCGCAGCCAACGGCGGCGGCGTATATACGCTCCAGTCAGCCGCCAACAATTCCAATGCAAACGCAAGATTCCACATGAAAGCCGGAGTTATAAAAGAAAACTATGCCACCTACGGCGGCGGCGTTCAAAACAACAACTATATTCTAGACGATAAACTTTCCCTTATAGACGCCAACGGGGATGAATATTTCACCGGTATGCTTCTTGAGGGCGGCGAAATATCCAATAACACTGCAGTCTCCTACGGCGGCGGCGTTGACAACGACGCCACACAATCTGCCAGCGCAAACGCACGTATCGCAATTCTGGGCACAACCATCAAGGAAAACCGGGTTACAACCGCGTCAACCCTCTACACATCTGGCGGAGGCGGCGTATCTATCCGCGCGACACAGGCGTATAACAATGTTACAACCCCGTCAGATAACATTATAAAAGGCGCAACTATCATAAACAATGAGGCCATATCCGCATCATCTCCGACAACCGGCTCAAACGGCGGCGGCGTATACCTATATGGCAGTTACGCAAATGCAGGCGTCTTTGAGGATAATACGATCACCGGCAACCGGGCTGTCAGAGGCGGAGGCGTATATGTATACGCGCAAAACGCCGAGCTCACACTCAAGAAAAATATCATTCAGAACAATTACGCTGTTTCAAACGGCGGCGGTCTTTATCTCGGATATGCAAAATCCGTAACTCTTACAGATCAATCAAACGCCGGCACAGGCACTGATTACAGTATCAGCGGCAACACGGCGGCGGGCAATGGCGGCGGTATCTATGTTGGATACAGCACATCTGCATATACTTCCGTGACCCTAAACCACACAGATATAATCGGAAATAAAGCAGGCAACACGGCCAACACGGCTGGCAATGGCGGAGGCGTTTATCTATTTGCCGGTACCGTAAATCTAAATGAACAATCATCGGTAAACGGAAATACTGCGGCCATCGCAGGCGGCGGCGTCTATGTAAACAGAGGAACTTTTTCCATGTCGTATAACTCTGCAGATAAAAGCGTCAACCCGGCTATCTACGGCAATATAGCCAATCTTGATCTCGATATTAGTTCCGCGACTTCCGACGATGTATATGCTTCCGGAAACAGTACAACAATCAGTTTACTTTCTGTTAAAGACATGCCGATCCCAGCGTCATACATAACGGACGGTTGGTACGACGATTATGCAGACGACGAAAACTCCCTGACGCGTTACCGCTCAGGCCAAAGAAATAAATACGTTGTTTCAAGCGGAGACGATATAATTGATACCGCGCTGAGGCTGACTCTCGGAGCCACTATATACACAGTGACCTATGACGGCAACGGCAGCACCTCAGGCACTGCGCCGCAAGACACCTCAGGCAACGCACTTACCGAATCAAATATTTATTATTCCGGTTCAATCGTTACCGTGCTAGGCAATGATACACTGGTCAAAACCAACTACACTTTTTTGGGCTGGGCTACATCCCAGGAGAAAGCGAACTCGGGAACCGTAGATTACAACGCTGCGGATACCTTTGAGATCACAAAAGGCACCACCCTTTACGCTGTGTGGTGTGAAAACGACAACACCTACACTGTAACCTATCAGCCCGGCGATCACGGCACGTTTCCCGAAATTATAACAAGCGGCCTGTATTACGGAGAGGCAACTCCAAGTGCTCCCCAAACGACAGGTGAGGAAAACTGGATCTTTACCGGATGGTCACCTGAACCCAGCGAAAACGTAACGGGCAGCGTCATATATGTGGCTCAGTGGAAATATGATCCTTCTAAAGAAAAGGAACCGCCGGTTACTCAAAATCCTACAAATACCGGCAATGACCAGAATCCTACAAATACAGGTAATAATCAAAGTCGTCCCAACACCGGCGATGTCAGTCACATGGTATTGTGGTTTACCTTGATGTCCGTAGGCTTAACTGGACTGGTTTTCACTATAGAGAGGAAATCACGTGCCGCACGATAATGGTCTTATAAATTAAATTAAAAGGGCGTCAACCGCGTTACAGCAAACGTTTTGGTTGGCGCCTTTTTAACTTTGCATTTGACCAAATTTGTTGCGCAGTCCGCTTTGAGTCTTTTTTTTAAATTTTGCCAAAAGCACATTGAAAGAACTTTGTGAATATGCTATATTATATAGCGAATTGACTTAAAAACAGTCCGGCGGATTTGTTTTTAAGCAACATTTACAATGTTTCGGTTAAATGATTTGCATTTAACCAAATTTGCTATACACGTTGTTTAACCGCGGCAAAGCCGCGCGGCGCCATCCGGCACCGTTTGAAAAACAGCCGAACTGTTTTTCAAGTTAAACAACTCCCGATAACTTTTTGAGCTGCGTTTACTTACGCTTGGTATTTTGCAGACAATCAAACAATTATACAGAACTGAGCAGGCCATGAACATTTTGCTTCATGGGGCCGGGCTGCCATGCAGCAGCAGATAGCGTTGCACATCTGCGGGACAGTGTATGTTCCGCAGGTGTGCTCTTATTTAAATTAATATCTTAGAGCACCATAGGGTTATCTCAAAAAAATTTTGGAGGTAATTGATAATGGAAAAACAAAACGAAAAACTGGCAATGAAAGTGTCCCGCAACACACTCATCGGCAATACAGCTTTAGTTGCCGTCAAAGCATTCGCCGGCGTATATGCGCATTCCGCCGCAATGCTTGCGGATTCAATTCACTCATTGTCCGACATTCTCAGTACAGTTATTGTCATGGTCGGAGTGAAACTCGCCGGCAAGGAGGCTGACCAAAAACACCCTTATGGTCATGAGCGTTTCGAGTGCGTAGCCGCCATCATTCTATCCGGGATTTTACTTTTCACGGGGGTAGGTATAGGCTTCACCGGAGTAAAGAGCATAATTTCAATGGAGTACGGAAAGTTTACAATACCCGGCTTTATTGCGCTCATAGCCGCCATAATATCTATCGTGTCGAAAGAGTCCATGTATTGGTACACGCGCATTGCGGCAAAAAAGGTAAACTCTGACGCGCTTATGGCAGACGCATGGCATCATCGCTCAGACGCACTCTCATCCATCGGCAGTTTTGCGGGTATTTTGGGCGCGCGGCTTGGTTTTCCCGTACTCGACCCATTGGCGGCCATAATAATCTGCTTGATTATCATAAAGGTTTCAGTTGATATTTTCCGCGATGCCATCGGCAAAATGACCGATAAGTCATGCGACGGCGCCGTCGTCGATGAAATGAAAAAGGTTGTTTTGGCACAGGAGTATGTATTGGGAATTGACGAAATCAGAACAAGAATTTTCGGCGATAAAATTTACGTGGATCTGGACATTTTAGCGGACGGCTGCTCAACGCTTAAAGAGGCTCACGACGTTGCAGATCAGGTGCATGACGCCATTGAGGGAAAGTTTTCACAGGTAAAGCACTGTATGGTCCATGTCAGCCCCTACAATACCGAAAGCCAGAAAGATGATGAACCTTAATCAAAGAGTAAAAAATTTTTAAAATTAATATCCCCGCTTCTAATCGTCCTCACTCCAGACTTTATTATTGTCTTAGAGAGTTTGGACGATGTGATTTTATATTCTGGGTTTTACTGATCTAACGGCAATGCCATTTCCCAAAGAGACATTTGACGGATGCAAAATTCAAAAATAAACCGGGTAATTATATATCTGCTCCGCACAAAACGGTCATTATTTTGCGATAACACTGTATTTATTTAACCCCTGCGGTCAAGTATCAAATCTTATTAAATTTGAATATGATGAGATAAATGATTTAAGGAGAGTTGCATCATGCCAAGAATTGCAGTGTACGCAGGGCACGGAGGATCTGATCCCGGAGCCGTGTCAAACGGAATATATGAAAAAGACATCACTTTAGCATTGAGTAACGCAACGACAAGTATCCTGCGAGCGGCGGGCTATGAAGTTATCAACAACAGGACAACAGATGTCAACAGAAATTTAAATGCAGACATAGCCTTGGCAAACAGATCAAACGTTGCGGGGGTTGTGGAAATTCACATGAACAGCAACCTTGGATCCCCCGGCTCTGGCACAGAGGCATACTACAGCGTTTCCGGCGGAAGGGGAAGGACTCTTGCCCAAGCGCTTGTAAACAGTCTTACCGCCTTAGGGTTTAGGGACCGCGGGATCAAAACACGAGTCAATGCCTCAGGCCAGGATTATTTTGGGATAATCCGTGAGACAAACGCTCCCTCTTCCCTGCTTGAAGTAGCCTTTATCAACAATCCGCACGACATGTCCTTGCTCAACATAAACAGGGTATCTCAGGCAATCGCAAATGCCATTATGCAGACTTTCCCCCTGACCACTACACCGACTGTGCCTCCCTCCGGGGGCAATCCCATTATAAGGAATATCCAGTCAACACTAAATCAGCGGTACGGCACGAACCTTGCGGCGGACGGCATTTTCGGCCGGTTAACCAAAACTGCCCTGGTCAAGGGCCTGCAGA
>JAIRUF010000143.1 GCA_031254555.1 Oscillospiraceae bacterium
CGATAAATTCTCTATAGTTTCATACAGCAGCTTTTTTTCGTCCTCATATTCGATGTCTCTGTTTACCGTGTCAGGTTCACTGCCCAAAATATCTGACAGCAGCAGCTCGTTTCCGTCCCAGTCTATGTTTAAAGGTTCGTCAATTGATATCTCAAACTTTACCGCATTTATTTTTCTTAGGTACATAAGTATTTCATTTTCGATGCATCTCGAGGCATATGTGGCAAGCTTTATTTTTTTTGATGGGCAAAATGTGTTAACCGCTTTGATAAGACCTATGGTCCCAATTGACACAAGATCCTCAACTCCCACTCCTGAAGCCTCAAATTTGCGTGCTATATAAACCACCAATCTTAAATTATGCGTTATAAGGGGTTCTCTGGCTTTTTCGTCCCCCTGCTCTATCCTCTGCATAATTTCGAATTCCTCTTCTTTTTTCAAAGGCGGCGGCAGGGTTTGCGGTCCGTTAATATAATGTATTTCTGATATTCCTAATTTTTTCTTAATGAGGCTGAACAACTGGTTTAATTTTATTTTAAGCTTGTTCATGGACTAAGCGACGCCTCCTTTTCACAATCATTTAACATGGCCGGATTTAAAATGGCCCTGTATTCTCCGTTTGACAGCAATGAATTTTTTACAGCTATGTACACTGTCTCAATCTCTGTTACATTGTTTTTGAATTCCAGTGTAAGTTTATCCGGACGAAACGCCTTAAGTAATCCGTCTCCGCCCAAGCTGTCAAAGGGTATCAGCCTTATGCGACCCTTGTGATCGTCAAGAATTTTTTGTGTGTCAAAGCTGTTTTCGTCCTGCATAAATTCTGACACGTCCTTTGGCATAATATCCTTTAAAAAATCGTATTCAGCCACCACCACAGGGGTTCCGCTAAACACATCACACAATGAGTTTCCTGTGTCCACCAAAGCTTTGCCGCTCACCTGCTTTTCCATAAAATCAACAGTTATGTTGTAAATCTTATCATACGGTGCGCTTTTTCTTGAAACCCGTGATATAAGGTTGACTACGACATAACAAAAAACCGTCATTACAGTGAGCGTCAGCGCGTCTACATTAAAATAAATAGCCCCGTTGTTAAATTGCATTCCGTGAGGCTCTAAAAAGATCCAGATGGCAAACATCAGTCCGGCAAATATAAAGTTTACCGCAAAAAACACTGCAAAAAGTCTTAAAAAGTGCTTTGCAGTGTATACCTTAAAAGCCGCAAAAATCATGCTGGCAGAAAAAACTATCTTAAGGAATACGGATAAAACCATATGAAGAGGCGGAAGAATAATTACAAGTGAGTAAATACCGCCGAGTGCACTTGAGAGCAAAATCCTCCACCTTTTAGGTTTTTCCTTATTTATAAAAGATGTCTCAAGCAACAAGAAGTAGTTGACAAATATATTAATGACTATAAGTATATCTATGTATACGCTTTGTCTCATAATGGGCACCTCCCACATCGCTTATTATATTATTAAAAGGACACAATTTATGTCGATTATAGTACACAAAATAAAAACTCCTTTTGATAATACAAGAGGCGGCCCTATAAGCTTTTCACATCTTTTTATAAACTCCGGCCATAAAGCGAAGTCAGTTCAGCCATGTACTCTGCAAGATTGCCGCTGAGCATATTTTTACCAAGGCGCCACGACCAGTTGTAAGGGCTTACAGTTGACGGCGTATTTATCCTCGCATAGCTGTCAAGCTCCAGCCAGTCCTGCATAGGAATTATGGCAAGGTTCGCCCTGCAGCGCATACACTCCCGCATCATCGCTTGAGGCAGGCCGCTTTTTTGAGAGATATTCAAATATTCCATTGCGCTTTGACACGATTTTAAATCAGCGGTTTTACTCCAGCCTTTAATGGTTTCATTGTCGTGGGTACCGGTATAGACTACCGTGTTTTCCGTATACATATCAGGATGATCTTCAGGATCTTCGGAGTCAAACGCATATTGAAGCACTTTCATACCGGGGAAGGCGCTTTCCCTTAAAAGCTTTCTTACCCCATGAGTTAAAAAGCCCAAATCCTCAGCGATAATCCCGGCTTTCGGAACGGCTTGTCTTATTGCGTTTACAAAATCCATTCCGGGGCCTTTTACCCATCGCCCGTTTGCCGCTGTTTTTTCGTCACGGCCTATGACGTAATAGCTTTCCAGACCTCTAAAATGATCTATTCTTACAACATCATATAGCTCAAAATTACTTTTCAGTCGTCGTATCCACCACTCAAATCCTGTTTCCACGTGTGCTTCCCAATCATAAAGGGGGTTCCCCCAGATCTGTCCGTCACTTGAAAAAAAATCTGGCGGGACGCCGGCCACTTCACTTGGATAAGAGTTTTTATCAAGCTGAAACAGTTCAGGATTTTTCCACACATCCGCACTGTCCAGAGATACATAGATTGGGATATCTCCAATAATTCGCACGCCGCGCTCCTTTGCATATGCCCTAAGACTTCTGTATTGTTTTAAAAATTGGTACTGCAAAAAGGCATGATAGCGTATCTCCTTTTGCATCTCTTTTCCAATGCCGCTCAAAAGTTCAGATCGGAATAACCGCCACGGCTCATCCCACTCAATCCACGAGCGGTTTTTTTGACTTGCCTTTACAGCCATATACAATCCGTAATCCAAAAACCAGTGGTTATGAGATATAAATTCATCCAGTGCCGCCTCGTCTTTAAAGTTGGAAAATGCCTTGCGCAAAACCGGTTCCCTAAAGTTGTAAAGTGCGCTGTAGTCTACGCGGTTCTCGACTCTTCCCCAATTGATATCCTTAAAATCTTTTTGTGCAAGCAACCCTTCATTGCACAAAATGTCTAAATCAATATAATATGGATTGCCCGCAAAGGCCGATAAACTCTGGTAAGGGCTTGCTCCAAATCCTACAGGGCCTAAAGGCAGTATCTGCCAATATCTCTGCTTTGCTTCCGATAGGAAGTCCACCCACTGCATTGCTTCTTTGCCAAAACTGCCTATTCCATATGGAGATGGCAGGCTAAAAACCGGCAAAAGCACACCTGATGATCTATTAAAATAACTTTTATTATCCATAAACTATTTCCTCATGCCTCATTGTCCTCATTTTATTTAAGATTTTCAACAATATCGTCTAAACATCTTTCAACGCCCCTGTTATAAGACAGTTTATTTATATCTGTCTAATTATTCAATTTGAAGCACTTTATGTAATGATACCATTATTATACTTCACCACTATGTCGGATACAAGAAATCCATGCGGTTTCGACGGCATAAAGGATGAGCCGTGGTACAACATTTTAAATAGGGATGGGCGGCTTTCAAAAGTAGAAAGCCGCCTTTTTGAAGCGCCGAGCATTATATTATAAAGTTTTATCAACAAAAAATCCCTGCCTTTGCGGCAGGGATTTTTTACTTTGCCATGACCTGACAAAGCGCATCTGCAATAAATAAATCTTAATAATTATTTAATCAGCAACGAATATATTTCGTCTCCATTATTGTCAAGATAAACATATTTTACTTGAGCATTCTTAATGCCAAATTTTTTCATTTCAGGGATAACAAGATTTTTTGCTGTCGTCTCTAAGGTTCCTTTCTGAGACTCAAGACCAGGTCTTATCTGATCCTTATCAACATCCATAACATATTTATAGGTATATACCAAAGTGCTTCCTTCACCGGTGACATTCAAATCCATAGTATCTCCCAATGAGGCTTTCAACGAATCCAATGCATCTTCCGACATGCTAATGTATTTCTTCAATTTTGGATCAACTTTTGCTCCGCTGTCAGAACCTTTGCCGCATCCTGCTATAAACAACAATGACACCATACATAACACTAGAAATGCTGAGATAGTTCTTTTCATTTTAGCTCCTCCAATTTCTGTTTTTTATGCGGTTTGCCAAACCGACGGTAGCTGATAACCGACCTTTAATACAAATGAGTACAACCCCACCTGATGGCAATGCACCCGCAACTATAACATTATAACACGGTTTTATTGCAAGGGCAATATTTTATTTCAAATCATATTTTGCAGACGGGCATAATCGATTTTTGCACTGTGCCGTTTATCCATCGGGATTTTTTTAACAAAAGCCACTTTTTCAATTCGCTGTGATTTCAAAAATTTTAAGATGGTTTCAGGGGCAATATCTGACTTCTCAACAACCACAATCCGTTTTTTATCCTGCAATAAAACTGCCCCGCGAATACCAAACTGAAAATCCAAAATACACTCAACACCGAACGGGTACAGTGTTCCAAATTCATCATTGATGGCTTGGCTCACACGCCCCAGCAACCAAAGGCATCCCTGTTCGTCAAAATACCCTGCGTCACCTGTCCTATGCCACACTTTATCTCCCTGATGGATTTTATTTTCGCTGTCGCCTACTCCATTCATGTATCCCTTTAAAACGGTTTTTCCGCTGACTAAGATTTCCTGTTCCTCGCCAATTATGCATTCAACTCCGGGGACAACGTGCCCAACGGGTAACCCCGCTCCCTCATTGATTTTTTGCCTGTTTGTATGGTTGACATCTTCCCAGCGGATACCGGAAATCGGTTCGGCCTCGGTTGAGCCATAGACAATATGCAAATCTATATCTTCGCGGATATTCTTTAATAGACTTGGATAAACCGGCCCTCCTCCAAGATAGACGTTTTTAAGATTTGGAAAATCACCATGCTTTAAAAGACCCCTCATCAATGCCGGAGAGCAGATCGTTCGGCTAACTTTTTGGAGTTGCATTTGTCTTGCAAGTTTTGCGGAATTGATTTTAGATCTATAGCTTTTATCAGGCAGCAGGGTTGTCATGCCTGCCGCCATGTTGGCTAGAGTAAAAACCGGCAGTGTCCCCAAATCGATATGATTTTCATTAAAATCAATATGTTCTATAAGCGCATGATATTGGTCAATTAAAAAACCGTGCGTCCTCTCAGCAATTTTCGGAAGCCCGGTAGTCCCGCTTGTAAAAGATAAAATTGCCGGATGATTCTCATCCAGTTTTTCGGCAGAAACAGGGTCGCCTTTGCCGTTTACTTTAACAGTTTTAATTTTTCTCATTTTGGAATATCCGTTTTTAATTATACCTGTTACGCCGTCACAGACAATTATGTCTGGCTTTAATCTGTCAATGCTGTCGTTTACAAACTTTGCCCCTCGTGAAAAATCAATAAAAATGGGAACTGCGCCGATGCTCCATGCCCCTACCATCGCTATGTACAATTCAATAGAAAGAGGTATAAATACCAAAATATAACTATTGCTTTTGATTCCGTTATCCCTAAGAAAACCGCCGAAGCGCAGCCCCTGTTCAGACAGTTCTTTATAGCTTACGCGTTCACCGTTTTGGATCAACGCGGTTTTATCTGCACGCCTGAATAGCTCAAGAATATTCACGGATCATACCTCCAGCGAGTAAAGCGTATACTCACGAAACTTTTTGCTGCCATATTTCCCGACAATTCTCTGTGAATAATTCTCTTCACTCATCAATGCTGCAACGGCAGTTCTCAGTCCCTTTTCCTGTCCTGTCATAAGCACATGATTCATAAGCGCCGCCCCAATTCCGCTGCTCCGGAACTCCGGGAGAACCGCCATCGTTTTCAAAATCAAATTTTCCCCAGATAAAAAAGTAAAGATAAATCCGGCAGTTTTTCCGTCCTTGACCGCAAATATCATCAATTCCTCGTCCAGCATAGGTAAAAGCGGCTGATACAATTTTAAAAACTCATCTTTTGAAATATCATTATATAAGAAGTTTTCATCAAACCCCTGCAAGGAAAGCTCGTATATCCGTTCCAGATCATGTCTTGACTCAGCTTTATTAAAATTACGGATTTTTATTTTATCATTTTTAGTAGACTCAATATTTCCCAGTGGGAACTTACCGCTGCTATATTTTTTTAAAGGCTTAAATCCAGCCTCAACAAGAACCTCGTTATACCAAAGAGGATTTTGCGGCTCCATCGGGAAAAACGGTTCGTCTTCGCTCCAGCTAACCAAACGGTATGTATGCCAGGTGTCACCGTTGATAGGCGCGATAATTCTCTTATGCCCTGCACTTTTTAAATCATTTACATATTCCGCCAATTGTCGTTTTCCCACTTCTTTATCTTTCATTTCAAAACAACCGATATAACCTTTATCAGAATATATCATACAAGTCTCCCCACAGCGAAAAAAATTATTACAACAATGCCGACCAAAACCTCATTTGTTCGCGCTCTTACGATTTTCACACCGACGTAATCACACTTTTTCCGCAGCAATAGCTGCGGCGGTATGGCCGCGAATATAAAGATAATGTATATGACAAAAAGCAACCAGCTCATGCCCGTTATAATAAGTGTGGGAACCGCAATAAAAACTACGGATTTTGCGAATGAATAAAAAGTTGCCATCTTGTATCCAAAACCACGATATTTTTTAACCCGGTGATATGTATTCAACGTTAAATGGCAGGCAAACGAAAGAGAAAATGCAATGTATAAAATATCGCGGTACTCCGAGAGAAAAACTGAAAACCACAGGCATACCAACCCTATAAAAACATTTGCTTCAACTACATGATATGGGATCGGTTCCTGCTTTTCTTTTTCTTTCATCATAGGCATAATGCCGAACGTAAGCATCATGGCAGCCGGAGGAACAATCCATAAAATTCCGCCCTGTATAAAAACAACATATCCAAATAACAGAGCATATGCTGCCGACAGCCCACTGATTGTCGTTGTCCTATAAACAAACAGTGCCATAACAAAGAAGATTACCATTATTCCGAAATTAATAAGTAACTCCTGCAATGTCAGGCTCATATTGTATCTCAAAAAGCTGTATACCAACAGCGGCAACAGCAGATTGTCATTCCCGTTTCTGCTAACCACTTCCACCATGGCAGCAAGCAAACCTATTAAAAAGCTGATGACCAGAACTTCAGACCGCCCGATCTCCGTCATCAATTGGAGAGGAACCAACACGCACGTGAATGCAGTGATGAAAAACATTATGCTCCCCTCGGAGCTTTTTTTATCTTCCTGTTCGCCTGCCAGGTTATTTTTGCCGTAACGAATCCCTACCAGTGCAGCAACACTGTCCGCAAAAGTTAGGACAAGGATCGGAATCAAATACTCCACAACCGACTTATGTAATATAAACACGATCATGATTGAAATAATATAATAAAGCTCACCTAAGGATTTTCGATTGATGCCAAACAAGGACGCGCCCACATTCTCACGCAATACTTTATTAAAACGTAGAGACAGCATAATGACAGACGAGGCAATTCCCAACATAACCACTGATTGCTTATTGTCAAAAATATATGGGAAAGAAAGCGCTGTGCAGCCCATGGTAATGTGAATGATTTTACGCGTGGATTCGGCAGAAATGCGTGATTTTAACGAACGCGTAATCAGCATTGCCAAGCTTAGAACCAATAAAACACTCACTCCTGAGAATATGCCTTTCATGCCCTCACCTTGTCCAAATAAAATTTGTTATAAAAAAACGCTTTATCCTTTTTTAAAAACAATTCATTTTTTTCCGTCAATGTTTGGACCCCGTATTTGTTGCACAACACGTCGCTGCAGCTTCTCGGCACGAGCATGTTCCAATAGGCAAGCCTCGCGCCTTGCGCTGCATTTTTAACCATGATTTCATATAGCGAATCCATACTGTCCTGTGTCATGTACTCAAAGATATCACTTAAATTAAAGGCGTTTATTTCACCCTGGAAGTTCGCGGCAAATTCTTCTATAGGCTGTTTCTTAAATTCAATTCTATCAAGATTGTGTGTTATGGTATCATAATTTTCTTCCCTGAGTGCATAGGGGTAAACACCATCATATTGCCCATAAATAATAAAATATAAGTATGGATTCTGACTGGGATCGAGTTCAGTCAACGCATGTTTGCAGCGACTGAGAATCCGATCGGCTACACTGCCTTCCACAAATCTGAAAAATTCTTTGTCCCGTCCCAAACGTCCCATCATAAAACGAGAAAAAAACAGATTAAACATCGTCCGCCAACGGCGGTTGTCCCATACCTCTTCATAATAAAAGTCGCGTTCATCTTTACTTTTCGGAGCAATCAGATCCTGGACATATTTCTCCCCGTGAATCAGCGGTAATACCTTTTTACGGAACTGCTCGAAATAGCGTTCAAATTTTCCTTGGGCCATAAACCCGGCTTCAACTACCGATAAATTATTCTGCCAATAATCACGTACATCATCCGGTAGGTCCTGTTTTAGCCGTTCATTAAAAATATATGTCCTGTCCGCTTCACCAAAGTGAGGATCCTCACCGCGCATTACCCCGCCAAACATCAGGTGCTCCTGCCAACTTAAATTACGGTACATTGCCTTCCTTAACTCACAACAAGCTATTTGGCTGAAATTGAGATCAACAGCATAAACCTTTGACGGATTTTTGGCCAGCAGGGCAAAGGAATTGTCTCCTGCTGAGGCGATAGACAAGACCTTGTCGCCCTCATGAACATCCAATGCCTCAATCAGCAGATCGGCGTCCTCCCAAACCTGGGCGTAACGTATCGAATCAAATTTAGCTCTTTGTTCAATTTCACTCGGCAATCTTCGTCACCAAACCTTTCTCTCCATCTAGCTCCAGCATATCACCTGTCTTCACTTGCGCCAGCAAATCCTTAACCGACACAACTGCGGGAATGCCCATTTCGCGCACAACGATAGCGGCATGGGAAAGCAGGCTTCCGTACTCCACCAACACTCCGGAGGCCACCGGGAACAACATGATCCACCCCGGATCGGTTCGCTGCGCCACCAAAATTTCGCCGTGATGGATTACAGCGCCTTTGGGGTCTGTAATGACCCTCGCACGGCCGCGGACTATACCCGGGCAGCAGCCAAGTCCTTTTAATGTACCACTGGATTGGATTTCCTGCTCATTTTCACGAATATGACGTTGGCTTAAATATGCCCCATCATAGGTTTCAAAACGGTCTGGCACATTCCCGCTGAAGGAGGCATATTCCTTTTTGCGCACATCCGCCAGCCCGCGCAGATTTAACGTAGTCGACGTTCCTTCAATATATGCAAGCACTTCGCCGTACTCCAAATAAAACACATCATCTGCATTGTCTAAAACACCAAAACTTGCAAACCGCATTCCGATTTCTTTGAAAATACTTCTTACAGCGCCAAACACCCTGGTTCGCTCAAAACGCAGGTTTTCACGGTTTTTGATGGTTTTCCTTGCGTTTTTCAAAATCCATTTAAATAAAGGTTGTTTAAGTCCGGCTTTTTTTAATATACCTTTTTCATCAAAGTCATCTTTTATTTCTATAGTTTTGCCTGATTTCAATTTAAGTGCAAAATTGCCGACAGCACGATAAAAAGGAAGCGGATCATCATTTAATGTTTCGCTCTCCAGTTTTAATTCGTTAATACACCTATCGCCAAATTTTTCGAGATAAGCGTCTGCCTTTTCCATAATTGCATTTGGTAAATTGCTTTCAATCTCATATATATTGTCAGACATCAGCAGCTCTATTAATTCCTCATTTCCGCTGACCATTTCCGCCATCTCGCGCACCCTGCGTGCGGGCTCGGCGCTGATAATATCTCCCGTATTGCGTAAAAGCCCGTTGAATTGGTTCTCATCTTCCAAGCCGCACCAATTTTTCGCGGTGTTTTTAAGAAGTCCGTAAAAAGTCATGGTAAAGAAATCGTTGATTACAGGTACATCCCTTTTCTTTAACAGCTCGCTTTCCAGACTGTGGCAATATTCTGACAATTCAAGCAGCGTAAGATCGCTTAAATCTTTTGAGCGTACGGTATTATTTAGTAAATCCACAAACCTTTCAATGTTCTTTTCATTGTCAAGATGGTGGCGAAACAACTTCCGCACGGCAGAAAACAAAGAAGT
>JAIRUF010000157.1 GCA_031254555.1 Oscillospiraceae bacterium
TTTGCAAACATATTAAGAACTATGCCTATTAAAGCAAGAATAGGAGAAAACGTTGTGGGTTTAAGTAACTGCAAAAAGAAATTTCCGCTTGTAATTCCCGTAAGGCTTAAAATCCATGAGGTAACAGTGGTCCCTATATTTGCGCCCATTATTATGCTTATGGCCTGGCTGAGTTTCATAATACCAGAGTTTACAAAGCCCACGACCATGACAGTTGTTGCTGATGAACTCTGAACAACCCCTGTTACCAGCGCTCCAAGAGCCACACCTTTAATTGGGTTAGATGTCAATTTTTCAAGTATAAGCTTTAACTTTCCCCCGGCACTTTTCTCAAGTGATTTTCCCATAGCGTCCATTCCATAAAGGAATAGAGATAAGCCGCCAATAAATGTAAACACGGAAAATATATCCACTTTATTCTCTCCTCTGCTTTATAGGTCTTTTATTCATTCTAACTTCTTTGAATAAAAAAATATACTTTTAATGTAAAATCAATGTAAATTATAGTTACCGCTTATTTATTTGTCAATACTTATTATAGCACTATTTAAGATTTGTAGCCTATACAAATATAAAGAGGACCACTAAAAAATGGTCCTCTTTAAGTTTATGTTATATTTTTGCAGCATATTTATTTTCTTTATTTTTTTCTATGTACATGTCAGTATAGTTAAAAACATATAAAAGTAAAAATCCGACAATAGTTGGTATCATTTCTATAACACCGTTTTTACCAAAGACAAGAAGCCACCCCAGCATAAACAGCATTGTCGACAAGAACGTTATAAGTGTGAGTTTTACTCTTCCGCTTTCCTTTGATTTATTAAACAAAAACATTGTTATGGACAACGCGTTAAAAAACGCAAACAAAAGCGCTGTTGACCAGTGCACTATAAGTTGCAGACCCATTGTTTCTGTAGACGGCACATATACAGTTGCTAATATACACGCACATCCAAACAAAAGAAACGTGTTTGAAAGTTTACTGTGATAGTTATATTTTTTATACATAAACTGAACATTAAACAAAATTGCCAAAACAGATAAAATACCCCACAGCTTGAAATGCAGCGGATACTCCCTGCCTATCATACTGGCCGTATGAGTAACAGGGTTTTTAAAAAAGCAATAGCTTGTGGTAAAGATACTTCCAACAATCAATGTTATAAGGCAAAAATTTTCATTATTTTTAATTTTTTTAAAAAATTCCATCACTTAATCACCTCACAATACAACTCAATAAATCGGCTTTATATGTTTATAATATTTTTCCGTAAGCACAGTGTGCCTATCTTAAAATTGTGCAAAGATCCATGCCGTTAAAGATTTAAAATATGTATTATAAAATGTTTCTTTTGAAACTATTTTATCACATTACGATATTATAAAAAATGATATAATCTTTCCTTATTTAGCAAAATTATTAATAAAATTTTTTATTTTAAAAAATGGCTGCAAACGAACTTCTTAAAACAAAATCACATAATATGCAAAAGAAAAATCCGCAGTCTAACACAGCGGATTTTTCTTTTAATAAATTTTTATTTTTGCCTGTAGTCAGACAAGAAATCTCCAAGTCTTTTGCAGGCTTCATCAAGCTGTTCAACATTTGGGAGATACACAATCCTGAAATGGTCAGGCTTACACCAGTTAAATCCCCTGCCGTGTACAAGAAGAACTTTTTTCTTCTTTAAAAAGTCCAAAACAAATTTTTCATCATCTTTAATACCAAACTTTTTTATGTCTATTTTGGGAAACACATAAAACGCCGCTTTAGGCTTGTTCTTAATTGTAAGTCCCGGAATATCATTGATTGCGTCAAAAATAAAATCCCTTTGTTCATACAATCTGCCGCCCGGAAGAAGCAATTTGTCTATGCTTTGGTATCCTCCCAGAGCTGTCTGAATAATTTGCTGGGCGGGTACATTTGAGCAAAGTCTCATTGACGACAGCAAATTAATCCCCTCAATGTATTCCTCAAATCCCCGCTTATCACCACAAAAGCACATCCAGCCGCTCCTAAATCCGGCCACCCTATGAGATTTGGAAAGACCGTTAAAGCTGACTACAAACATATCCGGAGCAAGCGACGCAATAGGTATATGCACCTCTCCGTCCATCACCAGCCTGTCATAAACCTCATCGGCAAAAATAGTCAAGTCATTCTCCCGTGCTATTTGTACAATCTGCTCCAAAATTTCCTTTGGATAAAGCGCCCCGGTCGGGTTGTTTGGATTTATTACCACTATCCCCTTGGTTTTGGGCGTGACCTTTTTCTTGATATCGTCAATATCAGGATACCAATTGGATTCCTCGTCGCAGATATAGTGAACCGGAGTTGCGCCAGCAAGCTTTATAGACGCCGTCCACAGCGGATAATCCGGTGCCGGAACAAGCATTTCATCGCCGTTATTTAAAAATCCCTGCATTGACATATTTATAAGCTCGCTTACGCCGTTACCCGTATATATGTCATCTATTCCCACATTGGGTATGCCCCTTAACTGACAATACTGCATTATGGCCTTGCGCGCTGAGAAAATACCTTTTGAGTCTGAGTATCCCTG
>JAIRUF010000005.1 GCA_031254555.1 Oscillospiraceae bacterium
TTGTCTGTACCTTATAAAACGGCGCTATGACATTTTGTTCAACTGTCATAATTTCGGGTATTCTTATTCTTTCTTTTAACGCCTTAAAAATTCCATCTTCTTTTTCCTTTATTTCCAACACTGTAAACAAAAAAGCACCTCCTGACAATATATAAATATATATTCACAAGAGGTGTTTTATATCAGTCATCCTGTATATCTTTCAAAGCTTCCAGCTCTTCTTTTTTTATCTTTATCTTAGCATCCTTTAAAATCTTTACCTGTCTGCGGTCAAAGGTTGCGGGGGTAGCATCCGGATTCCGGTCAAGCTTTACTTTAAGAGTTCCTGTTATTATGTTGCTGTCCACAACCGTTCCCTGTCCGTCTGCCGTGTCTACAATGGCTCCGTTTTTAGGGGTAATCTTTAGCAAATGTGCATATGCGTTTTGCTCATATTTTAAGCAACACATTAGCCGCCCGCATGTTCCGCTTATTTTTACCGGGTTTAAAGACAGGCCCTGCTCCTTTGCCATATTAATGGAAACCGGCTGGAACTCACCTAGAAACGTACTGCAGCAAAACGGTCTCCCGCAAATGCCCAGCCCTCCTATCATCTTTGACTCGTCCCTAACCCCTATCTGCCTAAGCTCTATCCTGGTTCTGAAAACACCGGCCAAATCTTTTACAAGCTCCCTGAAATCCACCCTTCCGTCCGCCGTGAAGTAAAACAGGATTTTTCCTCCGTCAACGGTATATTCAACATCAATGAGCTTCATATCTATGCCGTGCTTTTGAACTTTTTGTTTGCACAATTCAAAGGCCTCTTTTTCTTTTACCTTATTTTCTTCCACTGTTTTAAGGTCTTCCGGTGTGGTCTTCCTGATGATGGGTTTAAGCGGCTTTACGATCTGATCTTCTTCAACCTGCTTGTTTTCCATAGCTATCTCGCCGCACTCTATACCTCTGGAAGTCTCAACTATAACAGTTTCACCTTTTTTGCACTCTATGCCGCTGGGGTCAAAATAATAGACCTTACCGACCTCTTTAAATCTTACACCTACTACTTCCGCCATATATATCCTCCGTATTCATCGGCTAACTACTGATTGTATAAGCGTACTGCACAGCCTTGCCATTGTCAAGTTATTATTTGCGTGCATCTCCACTGATTCCAATATACTCTTTACCGCTTCTATTATATCAAAGATTTGTTTGTTATCAAGCTTTTTGGATATTGACAGAACCGTTTCTTCCTGCCCGGACAAAAGGACTTTTCCCCCGGATTTTACGACAAGCGCATCCCTGAAAATCTGTATAAGACTCTGCGTACAATTTTTTATAAGCTCTGGTTTTTTATCAAATGCACCTATCTCCGACATAAGCCGGAACTCATCGCCCTTTAGCACGGATGCGACAATTTCCAGCGCTGTTTTCAAGGCGTCGCTCTGATCATCTGGCGGTTCCTTACTGTATTCATGTACTGTGTTTGTATTAAACACTACCGATCTTGATATCACAGTCGGCAACAAAAATGTGTGATAGTCACACATCAGTATAAATAAAGTATATTCTGGAGGTTCCTCAAGTATTTTCAAAAGCGCGTTTTGAGCATATGCGAGCATGGTGTCCGCCTTGGGGATAATGTAAATTTTCGAGTCCGACTCATTTGGCAGTATATACGCATCGTCCCTCATTTGTCTAACTATGTCCACAGAGATGGTTTTCTTTTTATCCTCCGCCTCTATTGTTATAAGGTCCGGATGGCTTTTTAACATTATTTTTTTACAGCTCACACACTCCCCGCAGGGCCTTTTACCAGTTGATTTACACATCAAACTCAATGCTATATAGCGGGCAATCTCATCTCGCGACGAATCCGTTCCGCCGTCTAAAATAATTGCGTGAGGAAGCTTGCCTTCATCTATAAGTGATGAAAGTCTGTTTAAAAGCGACTCATCATATAAACTTTCTGAAAACATTGTATCCTCCGCAATAAATCTCTACAGCTTATAAAACTTGTCCACATCAAGCACAAAAACAGTTGCTCCGCCAACGGTTATCTGTGTGTTTTGAGGCAGATAAACATCATTTGCAAAATCAGTGACAGTCACAGGCGTATCAACAATGCGTTTTTGGCTGTTATTTTTTATTATCTCAAGTGCATCATTGATTTTTTCGTCGTCTATTCCTGCCATTATAGTAATATTGCCAGCACGCAAAAACCCGCCTGAGGTGGACAATTTGGTAAGCCCCATACCCGCGGCGGTAAGTTCATCTGTGACATGGCCAGCATCTTCCTTATTAATCACTGCAATCAATAGTTTCATTTGATGACAACCCCTTTTATCGCGCGTTGTTTTCCTCGTCCGTCTCTTCCATGTAACCCACCTTGTCGTTAACATACTCCTCGTGCGAGACCACTTTCATTTCTTCCTCATCGCCTATTCCTGCCCTATCTTTTTTTGACTGGACAATTTCAAGCATCAGCGATATGGCAAAACATGCAAACCCAATGTCACAAAAAGAAATCATATCCCCTTTGTAAACTAAAGAAGAGTTGCCTGTAATAACCATAACAATCGGTGAAATTGTGCACACCAGAGCAAACAGCGAGGCACTTAAGCCCGATGCAAAAAACAGCCACATACTTTCCCTCTCATCCACCTTAGAAGCTATCCTAGCAACGGTTAGGAAAAATACAAGCATGAGGACAATCATGATCAGCTCAAGTAAAAGCTGTGATATATTTCTAAAATTTATAGGCTGTATAAATCTAAATATCACCCTGAATATACCCCACACTATAGGGGAAAGAGCCAGATATTTATTCTTTTTAAACAATTCATTCCCGGTAAAGTAAGAGGTCGCAAAGATAAAAAAGTAAACAGCCGACATTATTGCAAACACAGCTTGCAGGGCTATCGGAATACATCCAGTCTTTAAAAAATACTGCCAGTTTTGTATTAAAGCTGAACTATACCCCTTATATATATCTATAAAATTAACAACCTGAAAAACCGCGTCTGACAATAACGTTATTGCAAACCCGGCGCTTGCGAAACCGATAACTTTATTTTCCCCAAAAGGCATGGAAGGCTTTGGCATTGACCCTGACAAAAAAGCCATTATAAAAAGCAAAAGTACTGATGCAAAAAGAATTATATATAAAGCCCATATTGAAAAATTCGTATTATAGAAAAAACCTGTGTCAGGCTCTACCATCGATACATTTTGGTATGTCCTTATAGGCACTGTTATAAGAGCCGCAACTGAAAACACCGACATCATAATATTCGGTGTCAAAGACTTAACTCTTCCCTTTATTTTTAGTTTCATTTAAATCACCATCTTTACAATTTTTAACTAGACCCAAATCATGCTCCATCAATACATTTCCAAATAACGCTGAGTTTTATTCTGTTTTATCTTTGATTTTATTTGTTTTAGTAAAATCAGCTAAGTTCTTTTTGAGGTAATAATTTCATAAACTTTATATGTAAATCAGGCAAGCCTTGCAATCACACCAATGACCAGCCATACGGACATAATCATTAAGCCGCTTGGACTTGTATTTTGATACCAGGGTTCTTAATACGGAGCATATGCACGCTTAACTCACAAACAAAAATTCACTTGAAAATTCTGAACTTTCAGGTCATAGAGTTATGACATTAATTTTATAACAACGCACATCTAAAGTCAAGTTAAACAGGACGGTGATAAGCTTTGAGAGCTTTTGGAACATTGTGTATTTTAATTGCGATAATAATGGTGGTCACCCCACTTATATCTTTGGGATCCAACCTGCATTTAAGCGAGAAGTTAGATTCAATTACGGATAAAGATACAGATAAAAATAATTCTTCGGATAAAGATTCCAAGAAGAAAGATTCAAAAGATAAAAGCGGAGAAAAATTTAAGGTGCTTCTGACAAATTCCGGCAAGGTGGTAGAACTCAGTGAAGTTGATTATATATGCGGCGCGGTCGCCAGCGAGATGCCCGCATCATATCACAACGAAGCTTTAAAAGCTCAGGCCATCGCATGCTACACCTATGCCGTAAAAACCCGTGAGTCACAGCTAAAAAATCCTGACGATAAACTCAAGGGAGCACATATTACCAGCGATAACTCCACTCATCAAGGATTTAAGACTCAGGAAGAACTCAAAAAGCAATGGGGAGAAAAATACGACACCTATTATAAAAAAATCAAAACTGCCGTAGAATCTGTCATTGGCCGTGTCATTGTGTACGACGGAGATCTCATAACGGCCGCTTATCACGCCATATGCTCCGGGCAGACAGAAAATGCCTCCATAGTTTGGGGGGGAGAAGTTCCTTATCTTACGTCTGTAAACAGCGCGGGAGATAAACTATCCCCCGATTACTCATCCACACTTGTTTTGACCCAAGATCAATTTATAGAAATGGCAAAATCTCTTGAAGGTGCGTCATTTGAAGGTGATCCGGCAACTTGGATTTCAGAGGCTAAAACCTCTGATGCAGGTACCGTTATCTCGTACATATTGGGCGGCAAGTCATTCCAAGGCTCAAAAATACGTGAGGTTTTTTCTTTAAGATCAAACTGTTTTACCATTGAATATAAGAATAACAGCTTTATATTTGACATTATCGGTTATGGCCACAGCGTAGGGATGAGCCAGTACGGAGCTGATTACATGGCCCGTCAAGGCAGTAATTATACAGAGATTTTGACACATTACTATAAAGGTACAAAGATAGAAAAGCACAAGTAACTTTTCATATTTTTATCAGTGATTATGATTCACTTATTTTAAGTCTCTATCATTTTTGTGTTATAATCAATATAATTTTAAAATTTACATTTGAATTTATTGTTAATTCTTCTAAATTTTAGAAATTATGATGAAGGTGGTGTGTCTTTTGTTTGCAGAAACTTTACGTACACTGAGGGAGGAAAATGGTTTTTCACAACATCAGGTCGCAAAAATTTTACAGGTTCATAGATCTACGTATTCATATTACGAGTCAGGGAAGAGCCAGCCTCCGTTTTCTACGCTTGTAAAACTCGCCAATATTTTTAACGTTGACCCAAACTTTCTTTTGGGGTATGAATACGCTGAAACCACTGCGCTGCATGACCATAAGTCATATTATATCAGCAAAAATAAGGATGTCCCACGGTATGTATGCGACCTGTCTTCTGATGAGCAAAAACTGATTATGGCTTACAGAATAATAACTGACAGGGAATTGTTGCTTAAAACCGCTGAGGATCTCCTTGAAGCTAAAGTTTTTTAACTTTTATTTTTTGGCACCTAGAATATTTTTGCACTAGATTTTTATCATTTCACAGCCGCTGTTTTTCAGCGGCTGTCTTTATTTCAATGCTGCAAATTTATAATCATTATTATAAAGCTTTAATAATCTAAATAATCTTTTTAATGACTGTCATTATGCTCATTTTCGACTATATTTTGTCTATTATGATAAGAAATATATATTTATTATTATGTGCTTTTCATCTTGACACAAATCAATATATGCTATAAAATAATACACACAGAATTCTTACAATACTATATATTGTATTTGATCCTCTTTACATACATTAACCATTTAACCCCGAAGGAGCTTTAATTAAGATGATAAACACCATTATTAAAAGAGACGGACGCCATGTGGATTTTTCTATTGAAAAAATAGCCAACGCCATATATATGTCAGCTCAGGCTACAGGCGGAAAAGATTATGATGCCTCATTGGCGCTTGCAAGGCAGGTAACCGATTATTTAGAGCAAAAAGGCTTTGAAATGCCAACGGTTGAAGAGATCCAGGATGCAGTTGAAAAGATACTGATCGAAAACGGCCATGCGCGAACCGCAAAGCTATATATCCTTTACCGCGCTGATCGCTCTAAGGTACGTGAAATGAACACTAGGCTCATGAAGATATATGAGGGCCTTACCTTTGTGGATGCCAAAGAAAATGATATCAAGCGTGAAAACGCAAACATAGACGCGGACACTTCTATGGGTACCATGCTTAAATACGGATCTGAGGGTGCAAAGCAGTTTAATGAGCTATATGTTCTTAATCCTGCGCACTCAAAGGCTCATCATGAAGGTGATATCCACATACACGACCTTGATTTTTTAACGCTGACTACCACCTGTTGTCAGATAGATATCGTAAAATTGTTTGAGGGCGGCTTTTCAACGGGTCATGGCTTCCTGCGCGAGCCCAATGATATAGCAAGCTATTCCGCTCTTGCATGCATTGCCATACAGTCTAACCAAAACGACCAGCACGGCGGCCAGAGTATACCCAACTTTGATTACGGCATGGCCAAGGGAGTCGCCAAAACATACCGCAAGGCATATATTTCAAATCTTGCAAAGGCCCTGGAGCTTTCTTGCAATGAAGACGATATGCTCGACGCAATAAAGAGCATATGTAAAAAAATTGAATCAGACTATGGGGTGTCTCCCGTTTTATCGAACGACAATGACTACCACCAATTTGAGGCACAGGTTTTGAAAGACAGCTTTAATCTGCCGGATGAGGACATTTCCAAAGCACAGGTATTCGCACTTAAAAAGGCCGTTAAGGAGACAGACCGCTCAACATATCAAGCTATGGAGGCTCTTATTCATAACCTTAACACCATGCACTCCAGAGCAGGTGCCCAAATTCCTTTCAGCTCCATAAACTATGGCTCCGATGTATCCGCTGAGGGCAGGCTGGTTGTTAAAAACGTTCTCCTAGCTACCGAGGCAGGACTTGGCAACGGTGAAACTCCGGTTTTCCCCATACAGATATTCAGGATTAAGGAAGGCATAAGCTACAACAAGGAAGATCCAAACTACGACCTTTTTAAATTGGCGTGCCGCGTTTCAGCAAAGCGCCTGTTTCCAAACTTTTCATTTATGGATTCGCCTTTTAATAAGCAGTATTATATACAGGACGATTACAATACCCATGTTGCCTACATGGGTTGCCGCACAAGGGTAATGACCAATGTTTATGACAAATCGCGTGAAGTTGTATGCGGCAGGGGCAATTTAAGCTTCACATCAATAAATCTTCCCCGTCTTGCAATAAAAGCTCACGGTAATATAGATCTCTTTTTTGAGGATTTAGACCGGAAAATCGATCTAGTTATCGAGCAGCTTTTAGACAGGTTTGCGATACAGTCCAAAAAGAGGGTCCGCAACTTCCCCTTCCTTATGGGCCAAGGATTGTGGCTTGATTCAGATAACCTTAGCCTTGACGATGAAATCGGTGAAATATTAAAGCACGGCACCCTTTCCGTCGGCTTTATAGGTCTTGCTGAAACTCTTAAGGTTTTGCTTGACGCTCATCACGGCGAGTCTGTTGAGGCCAGGAACTTAGGCCTTGAAATTGTAGCTCATATGAGAAGCCGGATGGACGCCGAAAGTGAAAAGACCGGGCTTAATTTCAGCTTGCTTGCAACGCCGGCTGAAGGACTTTCCGGCAGATTTGTAAAGCTTGACAGGGCAAAATACGGCGTTATACCCGGAGTCACTGACAGGGCATATTACACAAACTCATTCCATGTGCCTGTCTATTACCCTATTTCCGCGTTTGAAAAAATAAAGATAGAGGGGCCTTACCACACACTTACAAATGCAGGCCATATATCATATATTGAAATGGACGGAAATCCCAGTGACAATTTGGAGGCGTTTGAGTCCGTAATACGATGCATGAAGGAAAACAAAATGGGCTATGGATCTGTTAATCACCCTGTTGACAGGGACCCCGTTTGCGGGTACACTGGAATCATTGGTGATGTTTGCCCGCGGTGCGGCAGGTATGACGGCGAGGAAATCGATGTCGAGGTTCTGCGCAAATTAAAAGGATTGTCTATTTGTGAAGCGCCTTGCTGCGATGACAACTCATTGGAAAGCGATGATAAGGTAACTCATCCGATATGACGATAAACAAAAAATGGAGGTTTTAAAATGGAAAATCAAACAGTTGGCAAGGGCGTAAAGTTTGAAAGAATCAGAAGGATAACAGGGTATCTTGTCGGTACTCTTGACAGGTTTAACGATGCAAAATATGCTGAGGTAAATGATCGCGTCAAGCACTCGATCCAAAAGGAAACAGGAGAGTTTGAGCAAATCTGATGGATACAAAACTCAGGCTAGCGGGTGTAATTCGAGAATCAATAGTTGATGGTCCGGGATGGCGCTTAGTTGTCTTTGTCCAGGGTTGCCCGCACTCGTGTAAAGGGTGTCAAAATCCCCATACGCACAGCTTTGAAGGCGGATATGATTCAAGTGTTGAAAATATCTTAGGCGCTGTAAAGGCGAATGCCTTGCTGTCTGGTGTAACGCTTAGCGGCGGAGAACCGTTTACTCAGGCCAAGCCTTTGAGTGTTCTTGCAGGGGCAGTCCATGATCTTGGGTTAAATATTATAACCTACACCGGATGGACTTTTGAACAGCTTCTTCAGGGCGCTGATGACAAAAACGGCTGGCTTGATCTGCTAAGACAAACAGATTATCTAATTGACGGCAAGTTTATTCTTGAGCAAAAATCTTTGTCACTGAAATTTCGAGGATCAACCAACCAGCGCATTATTGA
>JAIRUF010000065.1 GCA_031254555.1 Oscillospiraceae bacterium
CGAGAATCATCTCAACATGGTAAAATCTATTGACATGGTTGCAACAGCATCTACGACATTTGCCGCGAGGGACAGTATAGTTAATGGGCAGCAGGTGCAAAAGGGACAAATTTTAGGCATGGAAAACGGTAAAATAACAATAATAGAAAACGATGTTGTGAAAGCCGCGTATAAGGCGACAAGGCATTTGTATAAAAAACATTCGTCGCTGATAACTATAATATACGGGCAGGAAGCAACGCAGCAACAAGCGCAGCAGCTTGAGGCTTTGTTTAAAAATAAATTTCAGTCAGCGGAGATATCAACTATTGACGGAGGTCAGCCTGTGTATCACTTTATAATTTCAATAGAGTGAGGTGAGGTTCTTTGCTTGATATTAATATAAGATATTTAAAAGGCGTCGGGGAGAAACGTGCCGGGCAGTTCCAAAAGCTCGGGGTTTCGTCAGTAGATGCCTTATTGCGTTTTTATCCGCGCGCATACGAGGACTGGAGCCTTATAAAAAAGATTAATGACGCCCCATACGCAGAGAAGTGCTGTATCAAGGCAACCGTAACATATGATCCGTCAAGCCGCAGAACCCGCAGCGGAATGCTTTTGTATGAAACGCTTGTAACGGACGGCACGGGCCTTTTGCAGGTGCTTATTTTTAACAACAAATACGCGGCGGCAAAGCTAAAAGAAGGACGGGAATATCTATTTTTCGGCAAGGTGGATGAGGACCGAGGCAGACGGGTTATGAGTTCCCCGGAGATAGAGGGGATAAATGGGTTTGAGCGTATACGTCCAATATACAGAACGACGCAGGGTATGAGCTCCAAACACATTGAAATCTGCATAAAAAATGCTCTGAGCTTGTATGGGGAAGCCCTGGAAGACTGTATCCCACAAGATGTAAGGCAGCGCTGCGGTTTATGTTCTTTAAAAGAGGCCATTGCCAATATTCACATGCCACTTGACTCAGACAGCCTTAGCAAGGCAAGGCGCAGGCTTGTATTCGAGGAGCTGCTTTTATTGCAGCTTGGACTTTTGCGGCTCAAGGGTAGGAACAGGGAAAAGACAACTGCGATAATAAAAAAAGATTACACAAAAGAGTTTTGTAAGACATTGCCGTTTGAGCCCACGGGAGCGCAAAAGCGGGCAATAGAAGAAGCGGTTTTAGATTTAAAAAAAGAACAGCCGATGAGCAGATTGCTTCAGGGTGATGTGGGGTCCGGAAAAACTGCGGTGGCGGCGGCGGTTGCTCACACTACTGTTAAAAATGATATGCAGGCCGCTGTGATGGCGCCAACTGAGATTTTGGCAAATCAGCATTATAATACGATGAAGTCATTTTTTAATTCAACAAACGTAAAAATAGAATTGCTTACGGGCTCTCTTACATCATCGCAAAAAAAGGACGTAAAAGAACGGGTAAAGGAAGGACAAGCTGATATCGTAATAGGGACGCACGCGCTGATACAAAAAGATGTTGAGTTTAAACGCTTGGGGCTTGTGATAACAGACGAGCAGCATCGATTTGGCGTAACTCAGCGCTCATCCTTTGCGGATAAGGGGGAGAACCCCAACACCTATGTAATGTCAGCCACACCAATACCAAGGACATTGGCGCTGTCCATATACGGGGATCTTGATATATCCGTAATAGATGAGCTTCCAAAGGGAAGGCAGCCGGTTGAGACATATCAAATAACGGGCAAGATACGCCAAAGGGCATACAGCTATATAAAGGAACATTTAAACCAGGGCAGGCAGGGATACATAATATGTCCGCTGGTGCAGGAAGGCGAGTCAGACCTTGCATCTGCACAGGAATATGCAAAAGATATATCGGCAAATGAATTTAAAGATTATAAGGTCGGCCTGCTGCACGGACAGATGAAAACAGCGCAAAAAGATGAGGTGATGGAGGAGTTTGCGAAAGGGGAGATCCAGCTTCTTGTCTCAACAGTTGTTGTAGAGGTTGGGGTCGATGTTCCAAACGCGGTAATAATGCTGATAGAAAACGCGGAGCGGTTTGGCCTGTCACAGCTGCACCAGTTAAGAGGGCGAATAGGCAGAGGGATCTATAAATCTACCTGTATTCTCCTGTCGGACAACGCATCAGAACAAACTCGAAAAAGACTCTCGGTGGTCTGCGATACAACAGACGGATTTAAAATAGCTGATGAGGATTTAAAACTGCGTGGTCCCGGCGATTTCTTTGGTGCAAGACAGCATGGACTGCCGGAGCTTAAAATAGCGGATATACTTGAGGATATTGAGGTGCTCAAAGAGGCGGGAAGCGTCGCGCGTGAAATTTTAGAAAATGACCCGGAAATGAGCAGGAGTGAAAACGCAGAGCTTGCAAAGGCTGTTTTAAAACTTTTTGAGACAGCAAGTTAGCAATTTACCTTGCACATAAAAAATAAATGAAAACGGGAGGCGGAATATTTGGAAAGGATATCAAGCTTTAACGTGGATCATAGAAAGCTTTGCAGGGGTATGTATATATCCCGCCAAGACAAGGATATAACGACATATGATATAAGAATGCGAAGGCCTAACACAGAACCTGTAATGGACAACGATGCAATGCACACAATTGAGCATTTATTTGCCACCTATGTCAGAAATTCGCAGTATGAGGAGCATATAGTTTATTTTGGACCAATGGGATGCCGTACTGGATTTTATTTCCTTACAAGGGATATGCCATGTGATAAAGCTGTAAAACTTACCTTAGACGCATTTGAATTCATTAAAGCTTATACCGGTGAAATCCCGGGAACCAAACCCGAAGAGTGCGGTAATTACAGGGATCATAATTTGGAAAAAGCAAAAATTGAATGCCAGGATATGGTAAATATTTTAAAAGATTGGGATGCATTGAAAAGTATTTATCCAGAATAAGTCTGTTTTTTATACATATTAACGAAATTACTGCTTTCACCTTGAATTAGATGAGTAGATACAGTATAATTATTACAAATTGTTACAATTCTGAAATTGATTTGTAATAATTATTTAAGGAGGTGTTTGCTGTATTGTCTAAGCAGGATGAAAGAGAACTGCTGCAGGCAAAGCTCAAAGAGATGTTCGCAGATATCGACTTTGAGCTGGAGCTGAATAACGATAAGCAGACAGAAGATGGAACCGGCAAAGAGAATGCTTTCCTGATTTCTAATCAAATTGAGGAAAGCCAAAGAGAAGAAAAACAAAATGAGGCAACAAATGCAACTCAAATAAAAGAGGAATTGAGTCTTGAAGATCAAAATATAATAAAAGATGAACAGTGTTGCAGCACGGTAGAAAATGCTGATGTAAGGGATGATTCTGATAATTCACAAGGTGCAGAAAACTCTTTTTTATATGACAGTGTTTGTGAACTCGGCTCCCGCGTGGGGGATGTGTTCTTAAGGTTTTTTACTTTTATAGTCGCCGCGCTTAAAATCCCGG
>JAIRUF010000007.1 GCA_031254555.1 Oscillospiraceae bacterium
TCTGATTTAAGCTTTGAGAGCTCCTCTAAGGACAAATCTCGATACACTTATATTCCTCCTAGTGACTTTTTTAGATTTTTAGTCTAATATATAATATTACAAAACCACTGATTTTGCAAGTGATAATATCGAATCTTGCAAAATACAGTGATTTTTTCTTTTATTGGATATTATATATGGTTGTTTTGTATATTTGGTTCAATCCAATTTCAATCTTTTATTATAGCAAACTTCCCTGTGCGTCTTATTTGAACGCTTGCATCCACTTGCGTTTTCACTAAGGGAAGCAGTTCGTCCCAGTTGTCGCTTACGTTTCTGTATTCTTCCGGATATTTCAGCAAAAGCCTGCGCCCCAGCCTGAATGGATCACACTTATTTTCTTTAAGTGTTTTATCCAAAACGTTTTTCATTGCATCTTCTATATATTTTTCTGCAACTTTGCTTATTTTGTCAATTTCTTTCTGTTTTAATTTCTTCTCTTTGCTAAAATTTATCTCGTTTATATCGAATATCGTTTTAACGCTAAAAGTATATTTTAAATCCCCGCTATTTGTTATCTGTGTTTTTGTCTTTGTCTTCGAATGGATGACGTTTAGCGTAATGACTCCTAAAGACTCGTCCTCAACCACTATGCTCCCAGTTGTTATATGATCGGTCACCCACAACATTGCCCGGGCCTCTTCAGCTGTCAAATAAAATTTTAGTTTATCGCCTTCAAATATTCCCATCCCATCAAACTTGGCATATGCCGAATCATCTATAAACTCCAGCGTCAGCACCGGCATATATATGCTTGATGTTTTTTCTTCAGTTTGCCTTACAAGATCCACAATCATTGTTCCGTCTGTAAGCGAGTCAATGTTTCCTGACTGCAATATTTTCTGCATTGTTCTGGCAGGCTGCTGAGAGTTGCCTTCATCCGCCTCTAATATCTCGCTTGCCTTAAAACCTTTGGCGATGGCTATGGGAACAGTGGAGCGTGCCTCATAGTCTCTCATAAAAAAATCTGTTGCGGTGTCTATACCCCTGAGCATTACATCTTCCCCAAAAATTATAAGCCTTATCTGCGAGTGCAAAGGTTTTTCACCCGTTATTTTAATGGTGTTGTAAAGAGCCTCCTGAATGGACTTTCCGCTGCTTTTAAGGATTCTTGTAATAGGGCTTCCGCTTGCCGGACTTTCCTGCCCTCCTGAGCTTGAAAGGTCTAAGATATGAATTGTTACGTCATATTCACCTTTGTCCAGGTCAAAATCAATGCCTATCTCCTGCACTACAACAGTTTGATCAACACCCTTGCTTTCAGACAGACCGCACCCTGATCCAAAAAACAACAGGGTTAAAGTTATGATTAGCGCTTTAACAATTTTACTCATGGCTCTTTTCCCCTATTTTTTTTTATTTTTTCACAAATTAGTAAAACAACAGGTATAAGAACTACAAAGAAAATATATAAAGGCACGTCCAAAGATGGGTTGTGTAAGATGTCAATGGCGGATAGATTCTGTTTTACCAAATAGACGGCAACCGATAATATAAGGGCACCTATAAGTGTATACAACTTTTTATATTTTGGCGTTACCGACTTTTGCATGTTTTCTTTAAATATATAGAGAAACAAACTTATATTATTAAATACGCAAAGAATCCAGCTACTTGTCAATAAAACATCGAGTCTCGCGAACGTGCCTATGACAGCCAGCACTGTCAGCGAGTAAATGGGGAACAACTGTGTTGATGCATACAGTCCCATGCAGCCAACAACAAAAAAGAAAAGTATGAAAATAAACCCCTCTGACAGAGTAATCCACCAAAAGGTGGTCTTTTTAATGTTTCCTCTTACATTCGACATAAGCAGCATTGGAGTCATGACTACCATGGACTTCGACATACTTGTAACACTTGCCATCAACGGATTCCTTATCCCGTCATAAAAAGGCGGCGTAAAATTAAGCCAATCAAATTCTTTAGACGCAAAGCTGAGCATAAGTACAATTGATATAATAATGATTGCAAAGAGAAAGACAGATGTACGGCCTATGGCCTCTATTCCGAATAAAGAGGCTATGGCGCATATTATTATTATAATGATTAGGAAAAATCTAAAATCCGTTTGAGGAAAAATAACCGATGTTGCAAACAAGTCAAATCTTAGCAGTGTTACAAACCCTATATAAATAAAAACGGCACCATACAGCCAAGCTACCACCTTGCTGAGTACCGGAGATATCACTGAAAACCGGCCAATTATATTAGTGTTGGAGTTATTCCTTAAAACAAAAAACATCGGTATAGAGGTAATAAGCACTAAAACACCGGTAAACACAACCTGAAAGAGAATGTCAGACAAGCCTACATTGATCGTAAGTGACGGCATATAGGTCATGGGTAAAAATATTCTGCCTAAAAACAGTATTAAAAACATCTGATATGCGCTTATTTTTTTTTCTTTTATCATCTTGTCAGTCAGCCCCTGTCCTTACTTCCCAACTCATCTGCTTTCAAATTTTGTTTGCCTAACCTTTTCCATCCGATTCTTACTATGGTATCCCTCATTGCTGAGAGTGAAAACGGAGAGATGGGAGCCGTGTATACTATGCCGTAAGGGTCAATCGCACATATACTTGCTATTAAAAGTCCCAACCCCAAGGTTATGCCATATAGGCCTAATGTGCCTCCGATAATTATAAAACTTAGCCGTAAAACTGCCACCGGCTCATAAAGCGGGGGCACAACAAAAGAACTGATCGCGGTAAGGGCGACAACAATCAGCATCGGGGCGGCGACAAGCCCCGCGCTGACCGCGGCGTCGCCGATTACAAGAGCACCCACAATGCTCACTGCGTGCCCGACTGTTTTGGGCATCCTCATCCCCGCTTCACGCATGAGCTCAAATATAAAGTGGATCAGCAGTGCTTCAGCTATTAAAGGAAACGGCGTTTTGAGCTCTGCGCTTAAAATATCATAGAGCATGTTCTCCGGGAACAGCTCCTGATGAAAAACGCCCATTGAAACATAAAATCCCGGCAATAATATACTAAATGCAAAAGCTGCCCATTTTACAGTTCTTATGAATGTTGCATAATAGGGCCTGTTGTCATAGTCGTCAAGCGAGTGAAAATTCTCTGTGAAGAAATGCGGCA
Organism: Oscillospiraceae bacterium; assembly: GCA_031254555.1. Classification (GTDB taxonomy): domain Bacteria; phylum Bacillota; class Clostridia; order Oscillospirales; family Acutalibacteraceae; genus RZYX01. The sequence continues at coordinate 3,141 of JAIRUF010000007.1, forward strand.
CATAAAGGGAGTACGGCGTGCCGTCAACTATTATTCCTATTCTACCCTCTGAAATCTTGGAGCAAAAAACATCCGGGCGCTCCGTCACCCCCACACCGGAAAACGGCAGCGGTATATCTGTGTCTAAAAACGGCTGTATATAACCGGATGACATAACAGTATCCAATTCTATATTCGTGATCCTGTTTGTAACCTCATCCAAAAGGTCGCTGTCTACCCTGTCCGCTAAATAACATAATATAACATTTGTCTTGCTGGTTTGCCCCACCACATGGGTGCTAAACCGCAAATCTGTTGTTCTAAGCCGCCTTCTGATAAGCGTAATATTGACCTTAAAAGATTCGACAAAGGCCTCTCTTGCCCCCCTTGCCTGGACATCCGTAACGGAGTCCTCTACTCCCCGGCTTTTAAATCCCTGCATACCAAAAGACATTGCACGGTCTACACCGTCCAGTAAAAAGACTAAAAAACCACTCATGACAAAGAGCAGCGCTTCATCCATATCCAGATATTCTTTTAACTCTATTTCCCCCACATACATATCCCTGATCGCATTGTATTTTTCCACGGGATCATCGGGCAGTTCACTGCTTCTTGCCAATATTGGCATAGCCACACTATTATTTATTTTAAGTCCGTCACACATGCCGTCGCACATTAAAAACGCGCCTTTTTGCCCTGATATATCTACCTCTCTTATTATTATATCTGTAGCATCCCCGCATCTTGTCCTTACATAAAATATATTTTCAGACAGCACAGAGCTGATTCTTTTTTGATCGGCGGTACCCGACGTTTCTTTAAGCGAAGTGTAGCTTTTTTCATATGATTTATTAAATATATCTTTAAATATCTTCATATTAAATTCCATGCCCCCGTTCTTATTTTGTTATGACCAAAACATACTGTTTTATACGTATATTTAAGCTTTACAGGTAAATAATACCACCAAATAATTATATGGGAGACAGACATGCTTATTTATTTGTTAAGAGCCATTATCATCTATGTAGTTGTCATAATATCAGTAAGGTTAATGGGCAAGAGACAAATAGGCCAATTACAGCCTTCTGAGCTTGTAATCACAATACTTATATCAGAAATAGCGGCAATCCCCATGCAAAATCCGGAGGTACCTTTAGTCGGTTCACTTATTCCGGTTTTAGTGCTTGTATGCTTTGAAATTTTTACATCTGCTCTCAACATAAAAAGCAAAAAGTTCCGCAACATTATGCAGGGCAATTCCCTCATAATCATAAGGGACGGCGTGTTGGATCAAAAACAGATAAAAAGACTACGGTTCTCTGTTGAGGACATATTGGAAGAGCTGCGCAAAAAGGACGTTTTTGACATAAGCGATGTTTTATACGCGTTTGCAGAAACTAACGGTTCAATTAGCTGTATACTAAAATCCTCCAAGCAAACGGCTACGGCTGAGATGCTAAATATCCAGATACCTGATACGGGCATACCAATCACAGTCATCGACGACGGCGTAATTCAGTATAAGCAATTCTGCGACTGCGGCATGGATATAAATAAACTGAGCAGTATACTCAAAAAGAATAAGTTGACCAAAGAAGAGATTCTTTTGATGACCGCAGACAAGGCGGGGAAAATTAATATAATCAAAAAGGACAAAAATATATGAAAAGATTATTTGCCGCCGCAGTCATTATAATCGTAATTTTAGCCTTAAGCATTGCAGGGTATTATCTAAACAATGATCTTATCGACACAACAAACGAACTGTTATCTCAAAGCGTTTCCCTCTCAAACCGGGAAGATAAGCAAGGCCTTATTGACGCTGCAGAAAAAGCATGCGAGTACTGGGAAAGCAAAGCGGTCCCGGTATTATCGTCTTTAATAATGCACTCAGAGATAGATAAAATCAGTTATCATTTTAAAACTCTATTATTGCTGGCAAAGGACGGTAACTTTGAAGAATATAGGGTTGTGTGCTTTGAATGTATCGCGACACTTGAGCATATTAAGGATGTGCAAAATCCTGTTCTTAAAAATGTCTTACACATTATATAAGCCGTATCGGCAACGTCATCTCCTTTTATGTTAAATGTTTTCAGATTATGTTATGTGAGCGATGATACTTGTTACATGTTTTAAAACTTTATCTTATTGCGCTTGTATATTTGCCATAAATAGTATAAAATAGTAAACTAGTTATTTGACTAGCCCGTCCATTAAGCGTGCGGGATTTTACTTTATTGATTTATAATAAACTAACCTAGGAACTGTCTTCAATCTCTGTAATGATGGCTTGAAGGCACACCCTATTTACAGGAAGGATGTAATTGGATGGCAAACGAGAATAAAAGTAATTCTGAGCTTTACCGTGAAAAACGAAAAGAACGCCTTGAAAAAGTGGAGAGTAAAAAAGTTAAGTCACATAAAGGCAAGAGATCAAAGAAATTGGCTTACGCGCTGATTATAGTTGCCGTTATTGTCGCGATATCGGCTTTCTTTTTAAACTTCTTTGGTGTGCCGCAAAGGCTGCAAAGTGCAGTTATAACAGATGACGGAACTAAAATATCCGTAGCCGAGTACGAATATTATTACAGGTATTGGTTTAACACATACCATACACAGTCCAAGCAGTATGAGGATTCCTATGCCTCCTATTACGGAGAGGGCGCCGGGCTTATGATGACCGGATATGACGCCAACAAAACACCGGAGAATCAAAAGTATTCCGGTGATTTAGACAAAGATAAATACGGGAAAGAGCCAACATGGGCAGACTTTTTTGAAGATATTTCTGTTCAATACTGTTTTATGTATGACGCTCTTGAAAAGCTTGCCATCGAAAAGGGAATGAAAATCACTAAAGAAGAAAAAAAAGAGCTTGATGAACATATGAGTTCTATTGTCGCTGTCGCCAAAGAGAATAATTTCTCATTTGACGCCTATCTGCGTAAAACATTCGGCAATGGCATGAACGAGAAACTTCTGCGCCGGATATTCGAAAAGCAGACCCTCGCTTCCAAGTATATTGAAACTTTACAAGAGGAAAAAAAGGCGGCGGTTACCCCTGAAGATATTTTAAAAAATTATAATGAAAATAAAAATGATTATAACATTGTTGACCTGCGTATGTTCTATAATGCGTCTGAACCCGCAGTCGCAAAGGAGAATGAGAAAAAGACAGATCAGGAGCTTGAAAAAGAAACAAAGGCCGCTGCAGATAAAGTCAAAAGCGACTCTAAGAGTATGCTGGATGCAGTGACAGACGAAGCCTCATTTATTCGCTTGGCAAAGGAGTACGCAACCGAGGCTATGAAAGAAAATTATGAGGAAGAAAGCGCTACGCTTACCGAGGGATCCGCCTTTAAAGACATGTCCCAATATATATCCGAGGATGCCGCTAAATGGATGTTTGATGAGCAGCGTAAGATCGGAGATAAAAATATGTTCACCGTTGAGCATGATGACGGTTCCGTAAACTGTTATGTGCTTTATATACTAAAACCCTCTTACCGAGACGACACGCCGGCCCCTGTTTCTGTAAGGCATATTCTAGTGGCATTTGACGATGATCCCGGAGCAGACGGAGAAAAAAAGAAAATCTCAAAAGAGGTAAAGGAACAGTAATTAAAAGAGGCACAAAGCATACTCGATTCGTGGAAAAATGGCAAATCAACAGAAGATTCGTTTGCCGATCTTGCAACTAAAAAAAGTGACGATGAGGGGTCTGCAGAAACTGGCGGACTCATAGAGGATATTTACAAAAACTCAAATTTTGTAAAACCATTCATTGACTGGTCCTATGAAAAAGGAAGAAAAGTCGGGGATACCGGAATTATCGAGACCGTATACGGATACCACATAATGTACTGCAGCAAGATATCAACTGAACCTCAATGGAAGACCACGATCCTAAATGAAATAGTTGAAGAAGAGTATGGTTCCGCCGTTGATAAATTAATAGAAGAACGGCGTAAGGGCATCAGAGTTAAAGACAGCAGAATCGGAAGAATCCGCAAAAAAATAGATAAGCATGCCGCATCCATTATATCAAGAGGTTAACCCCAGCCGCCACACAGCTAACGGTATTACAGCTTTATAGTTAAGTTTTATTAAGTAAATTAAATGTGCAGGCATCAAAAAAGCAGGCTTGATTCAAGCCTGCTTTTTTTCTTCTCTTCGATAAAAAGTTGTGTCCGGTATAGAAAATTTTATCCCCTTTTCAATAACTTCAAATGTAAGCTCTCTATCCATTCCCCATTCACCGTCAACATTGGACGCTGCAAGGGAATCACTTTTTATATTTATTTTTTTGCCGCTTACAAAAGTGACTTTATTTTTTTTGTCTATATGCTTACCCTTCCTATAAAGCGCCAAAAACCTAAGCATATTAATTTTGCTCTTAAAGTGATCTATAATTATAAAGTCCAGCAATCCATCGTCTGCCTGGGCTTTCGGAGCACCTAAAAAGCCTCCGCCATACCATTTACAGTTAGCGGCAAGAACAAGCGTCACCTTCTTTTTATATGGGGGATTATCATCTATTGTTATGGTAAATTCGTTTCTGTTTTTCTTTAAGATGCAGTATATAACTGTGGCAACCATATATGAGTTAGGCCCCGCAATTAAAGGATGATGCTTAAACATATTCTGCTTTGAACATATCTCCGCGTCAAATCCCATTGAGCACTCATTGACGGCTACACGGTCCCCGCATTTAATAAGGTCTATTTTATTTGAGCTGGCTTTGATCTGCTGTTCAATATCTAAAAATTCTTCTCTGCTGCCAAAACTTCTGATAAAATCATTTCCGGACCCCAAGGGGATAACGGCAAACTCGGCATTTTCATTGCCATATACACCGTTTACAACTTCAAATACAGTGCCGTCTCCTCCACATGCATAAAACCGTATTGGCCCGTCATATGAAGATGCCATATTTTTAACGTATTCGGTGGCCTCATGCGCTTTTTTTGTTGTGTGAATACAATATTGCACATTAAGCTGTTCGCACGTGTTTTGAATCTTTTCTACAATCTTTTTTTGTTCTTCACCCATTCCGGCAACGGGATTTATAATAAAGACATGTTTCACATAATCACCTATCCATCTTCCACATATCACAGTGTTGTTTTGAAAGTCCGTCGGCAAAGCCAACGGACTTTCAGCATTCAATAAATATTCTTATAAATAATATGCGTATATTTTGCGTCAATAAACGTTATTTATTGATAAAATCTCTTTTTTGATCTTCCGGAAGATCAAATGCCATCGTTCCGCCCGGATTCATTATATTGTTTGGATCAAAGTGCTGTTTAAGCGTCTTAAACACCTCAAAGTTATTCTTGCCTACCTGTGCCTCAAACCATGGAGCTGTCATCTTGCCGATTCCGTGGTGATGACTCATCGCAGCACCGTATTTTTGGATATTGTCCATAATTCCGCCCTGATACGTGAGGTATTCATCTATATCGTTCATCTTAGCTTCGAAAATGAAATAAAGGTTCGTACCCTGAGGATAAAGGTGAGACATATGGCAAAGGCAGATTGTGTTTGGTCTGCTCTCGCAGTAAGCGCGGACTCCTTCATAGACTTGCTGAAGATTATCCCAGTTGACAGCGCATTCAAGCGTATCAAGCATAAGTCCGTAGTCACCCATGTCCTCACGGAGATATGGATCCCTGAAACGTCCTGTTTCCCACTTGGATGAAGCATATCCGGTAATTGAAAATCCGCCGTTTTTCTTGGCCACTTTCTTGATCTGTTTCCTTACATTTTTGGCAAAGTTTTTCTCGCCCTCTGAAAAACCGAGCATCATAACTCTCTCGCCGTCTTTATATCCCATCACCTCAAGGAACGTGTCTAAAATTGTATCTGTTATTCCGTAGAGGTTGAGCCCATACTGAGTTTCAGTCGGATCTGAAATGCGGAAGATAGATGGGTTGCCGGCCTCCATTTGCATAACTTCCCTTGCCGTTTCAACAGCGCTTTTCCAGTCCTTGAACATAAATCCAAAGCGGCAGCGGTTCTCCGGCACATATCTGAACACGCGCAGAGTTACATGAGTAAGTATGCCATATGTTCCCTCTGCCCCCATCATGATGTGATCCATTGACGGACCTGTAGCGCATCTTGGATACTCGTCTGTTTTAATGTTGCCAACCGGTGTAGCATATTCCTGGCTGAAAACTATGTCCTCAATTTTGCCGTAATATGTTGAGTTTTGGCCTGCGCCTTTTGTAACTACCCAGCCGCCAACTGTAGAAAACTCATAGCTCTGCGGAAAATGTCCGCATGTATATGCTCTTGTAGCACCGAATTGTTTAAGCGTCTCCGGGGCGTTGTTTAATATTTTTTCAAGTGCAGGGCCAAATATGCCTGATTCAACAGTTATGGTTTGCCTGGTTTCACTAAAGTCTATAACCTTGTTAAAGTTTTGCCCCAAATCGAGGCTAATGCCTCCGCATATCGCCTCTGTTCCCCTTGTAACTGAAGAACCTCCTCCAAATACATAAAGCGGGATTTTCTTATCATTACAAAATACAACTATCTTTTCTATCTCTTCTTTGCTGCTTGGGTAAAGCACAACATCAGGAAGATTTTCCACTATTTTTTTGCGCAATCTCATAAGGTCAATCATCGTTTTACCGTATGAGACGCGAAGGCGAGTGTATGTGTCTGTCTTTACATTGTCAGCGCCCACTATAGCTTTTAACTCTTTAATTATATCATCACTTAAATTTACAGGAACGTCGATGTCAACAGTGTCAAGACCCATTTCCTGTTTTTCTTTAAAGTCGTCATCTGTCATTTCAAACACATTTTTCATGAGTTTATAAAGCTGCCTGCTAGGAGCTTTATATTCATTCGGGTCGCCCCATTTAAATATTGACCTGTAAGAATTTTTTGGCGCTTCTTCACGATACCAATCAGGATAAAAACCACTTTTCTTTTTATTAGCCATATTTTGACCTCTACTTTCTAAATGTTATTTTTAGTTGTCCACCCTTTTTTCCCCAGCGTTTAAAGTCATGTCAGATGTAGCTACTATATTTGTTCCAAACACATCTGATAAAATAACATCGCCAACTTTGATCCTGTCTTTAACCACTATTTTATTTATAAGTTCCATTGCCTGGAAAATCTTATCCTTGGGGAGTTCGCCGTCGGTTTTAACCGACAGAAGCGGATAATCCGGAAAGGCTGTGGCAACAGTGGATGTTATGCTGCGCGTGGGATTTATGAGCTCATTTTTGGCAAATTCTAGGCCTCTTTTACACAGGGCGTCAAACACCTGTATATCATCACCGTTTTGCTCCACTCTCATAAGGCATCCATTTGGGCAAACTATACATGTCATCTCTTTGGTCATTTCTGAGGTCCCCCCATTCTAAGTGCCGCATGTTCGACTGTTTTTTCCGTTTTTATTTTTACTGCTTCCATTTCAGAAGGTAACATACGCTTATATGTTTTGTCAAGTTCTACTTCATCGTTAATTAAGAATGCTACTTTGTGATTCCTTACCTCTTTTTGCGCCCTGAAATACAGGTTTAATTCTCCTCCCTTTGAGGAGTCATAATACTGAGGCACAACGTAGAGAAAATCTTTATTACTATAGTTTATCTTTACTAAAGTCCTGTTTGACGGCTGATATATGGCCGCGTATTTTCCGGTGAGCGACGCATTTTCGGATACATAGTCAACCAAGTCGTTTACATGCAGAGCATTTCCGCAGGAGAATACACCAGGCACATTCGTCATAAAAGTTTGGTCAACTAATGGGCCCTTTGTGGCATTGTCAATTTCTATTCCCAGTTTATCCGCAATTTCATTTTCAGGCAAAAGACCTACCGATAATATGAGGGAATCACATTCTATTATCCTGGCCGTTTCCTTTATAGGATTAAATTTCTTGTCAACCTGGCACACTTCAACTGCCTCTACCCTCTTGTTTCCAAAAACCTGAGTAACCGTTGTTGAAAGATGCAGAGGTATATTGTAGTCATCCAGGCACTGGGCGACATTCCTGTCAAGCCCTGCAGGGGCGTCCTTTATCTCATAAACACCTTCAACCTGCGCTCCTTCAAGAGTTAAGCGCCTTGCCATTATCATCCCGATATCTCCGCTGCCGATGATTACACATTTCTTTGTGGGCATATACCCCATTATGTTTACAAAGTACTGAGCGGTACCCGCGGTATATATACCTGCCGGACGGTCTCCGTGTACAAATACCTGACGTGAAGTTCTCTCCCTGCAGCCGCAAGCTAAGACAATCGTATCGCTCTCGACCTTTTCCATTCCTTCCTGTGTCTGCAGTTCCAGCTCAAATCCGCCGTCACTTAGCTTTTTAACGTCGGTCACAAATGATGACGTTATATAATCCACATCTTTTTGAATCATATCTTTTATATATCTTTCGGCATATTCAGGACCTGTAAGCCTTTCCTTAAAGTGAATCAGTCCAAAGCCGTCATGTATACACTGTTTAAGTATCCCGCCAAGCTTTTTCTCGCGCTCTACTATAAGTACGCTTGCGTTTTCATCAGCAGCCGATGCCGCAGCCGCAAGACCTGCCGGTCCCCCGCCTAATACGCACACTCTATATCTCTTCATTCAGACGCACCCCCTTTTGGAGTTTTGGCAAACAATAGATTCGACTCTCCGCCGCTTTTGGTTATATCAGTTGGCTTCATACCTGTTTGCTCACAGATAATATCAGTGATAAGAGGAGAACAAAAACCTCCCTGACACCTTCCCATGCCGGGCCTTACTCTGCGTTTGACAGCGTCTATCGACACAGCCGGAAGCGGGGAAGTGACAGCGTCTATTATCTCACCCTTGCTCACTTCTTCGCAGCGGCAAATAATAACTCCATAGTCCGGGTTGTCTTTTATGATCTTCTGTTTTTCCTCAAAGCTCAACTTGTCTATGTGAGGCTTTTTAGCTCTGTTTGGATTAAACTTCTCGTTTGGCTCAACTTTCATAACCTCGCTTAACGCGTCTGTCGTTATCTCAGCTATCCTCTGAGAAATCGCCGGAGCTGCCGCCAGTCCCGGTGACTGAATACCCGCGGCATGAATAAAGTTGTCTACATATTCTGACCTCTCAATTACAAACTCCTCTTCATATGTACATGCTCGTATGCCTGAGAAATATGTAATGACATCAGATGGTTTAAAAGTCTTAATAGTTTGAAAATGCTTATTCATAATTTCCTGGATATTTTCTCTGTGTGTTGAATAATCTTCACGCAAAGGCTGTTCATACGCATCCGGTCCCACCAACACGTTATGGTCTATGGTGCGCATCAGTCCGCCGCCTTTGGTGGTAGAATTAAGAGCGCTTACTCCTACAATACTTATTGACCTTTTTATATCTGGTCCCTTTTTCTTGTCAAGAATTATAACTTCTCCTTTTCTTGGGTGTATGGAGAAGAATTTATCATCTGCCATGTCAGCTACCACATCAGAAAATACACCTGCCGCATTTACTACAACTTTTGGATAAATAGTTCCTCTGTTTGTCTGCACACTCACTATTTTGCCCTGTTCTTTATTAAGTGATTTAACAATTGTGTCAAGGCTTATCTCCACTCCGTTTTCAACGGCGTTTTCCGCCAGGGCCACAGTTAGTTTATAAGGCGACAGATATCCCGTCGTCGGGAAAGAGTAGCCCGCAACAACTTTGTCCGTTACGTTCGGCTCCATCTCCTTGATCCCTTTTTTGCTGACATAATGCCACTCAGGAACGCCAAGCCTTTGCGCCCTGTAAGCAAAAAATGCCCTTGCTCCCTGTGCTATAACAGGATTGTCAAACATAACAATATTGCCCCAGCGCTCAAACGGGATGTCAAGTTCATTACACAGTTGTGTGTACATCGCGTTGCCTTTTACATTCATCTCGCCTCTGAGCGTTCCGGGATGAGAAGCTATGCCGGGATGTATCATCCCATCGTTTCTAGACGATGCGTGCATTGCAACGTCACTTTCTTTTTCGAGCAGCATAATATCAAGGTTGGATCTTGAAAGTTCCCTTGCTATTGAACATCCAATAACACCGCCGCCTATTATCAAAACGTCGGGATTACGCTTGTCAATTTTTCCGTCTTCTATTTTCGGCTCCTGAATTGCAGGCTCGTTAAATCCTTTAAGCTTTATCTCGTTAACAACGCCCTTATAACCAAATTTGGTCGCTATTTTACCCACTTTTACAATATCGTCCCAGTTTTCTAATTCTCCCTCAAGCTTGACTGAATTGTGCCACAGGACACATTCAATCCCATTAAAGCCTTCTTTTTCAAGTACTTTCTGCATTTTTTTTACATTTGAAGGCACTGTAAATCACCTCTCTACAATTATTAAAATACAAAATCATCCCACGTTCCAGCTAAAGTACGAAAATAATCAAAATTTACCGTTATTTAGTTGTCCGTACATCTTGACTTTATTGTATCAATTATATATAATTTTGTCAATAACAGAATTCTATATTGAAAAATATTAATATTTTAAT